>CAYVPC010000001.1:0-68232 GCA_964453555.1 uncultured Hyphomicrobiales bacterium
TCTTGAGATTGTCGAAGTAGTAATCCATCGCCCAGTAGGCTGGTGCCATAGGCTGTTTCCGTGGCGACTTGGGCAAGTTAGTCTCCTTATATCTCTACAGAGCGACCGACGCCTTGCGCATTAGCGGGTCGAACATCACAACCATCCTCCTATTGCCGCAACGCGGGCAGCGCAATCGGCTTTCGAGTCGCGACAACGGAAACGCCCGGCCGCGCGTGCACACCAATGTCTCCATATCTAACCCGGTAGGCACAACTCGCGACTTGATTTCGAGCTTGGGCCGTCCTCGCGGCCGTGCGCGCACTGCATCGCGACGGGCCAGCCGAGGGCAAACGCCTCGCCGATTGTCTCATGGCCGGTCCGCACCAAGTTCAGCGTTGAACCTTGAGATTCTCTGCCGATATTTTTCCCCTGTTCGCGACTTCTTCATATTCGACAACCTGCCCCTCGTTGAGGCCGCTGAGGCCGGCTCTCTCGACCGCCGAGATATGGACAAACACGTCTTTTCCACCGCCGTGCGGCTGAATAAAACCGTAGCCTTTTTGGGAATTGAACCACTTCACCGTGCCGCGTGACATTCTCGATCTCCGCTGTTGATGCTCTACGATAGCCTTGTGGTCCTGCGGTAACAACGCCGATAGCCGCGTGACGGATAGGAAATTTTGAGCCGGTCGCAAATCTTCGCAAGGCCGTTACCTGAAATGCCGTATTCGGCGGCGAGACGGGCCATCGGAACCTTCCAGACTCGCTGATATAGGTCGTCGTGGCTTACTGTTAATGGTTGCTTATTCCGATCGTTTGCCACTGGGTGCTCCATTCGAGGAGCACCGGCATCCAGAGAAGGCGGAGCCCATCGAGCGGGCGGCCTGCCGAGGCATGAACAATTTGACGAGAAGGGCATCAGCGATGTCGGATGACCAAGACGCGAACGAAGAACGGCCGTGCCTGCATTGTCTAATTGTCGAACTGATCGATGATTTTTTTGCAGAACATCCCCTCAATCCTGAGGAGACAGACGCCATTGATACCGAAGAGGTAATTACCGCCGTCGCTAAGGTGATGGCAGAACTGACTTCCAGCCAAGAGGCAGCGGTCCGTCAGAGTATGATCGAAAAGCAGACGCGCGAAATTATGAACCATGACGCAGAGTTTCGTGAGCAAGACGCAATGGGGACCGATCGTTCCCACGCGCGACATTAGGGCGTGTACACAGAAATGGACGTTGATGGATCACCTGGTCAACGTCCGCTTTGCCCCAAAAGCGGACATAGATTGCAGCCGCTGCGCCGGTCGGTCCTAGCGGGCAGAAAACTCGACGCGAACGCACGTCAGTTCCCGACTCGGGTGGGCAGTCGAGCTATCGTTCAGCCGACGACTTGACCAGGCGCATTTTGCCGTCCGGGGCTTGGGCAGACGGTGGCGCCAAATGCCTTGCTTGAAAATCGGCGAGAATATGCGCGCCGACCTCTGAAGCGGGGATCGGACGGCCGAAGAAATAGCCTTGCGCCTGATCGCCGTCGACTTTGTCAAGAAAGGCCGCCTGTGCCGCCGTTTCAACGCCTTCGACAGTCACCCGCATATTCAGCTCGCGTCCCAACGCGATGATTGTCTTCACTACCGTTTTGGCATCGCGGTTGGAGCCGTCGAAGCCCTGCATGAAACTGCGGTCGATCTTGATTTTGTCGAACGGGAATCGCCACAGATAGCTCAGGCTCGAATATCCGGTGCCGAAGTCGTCCATGACGATCGCCACGCCCATCGCCTTGAGCGCCTTCAGCTCGGCCATGATAGTCTCCGAATTGCCGAGCAACAGAGTTTCGGTGATCTCGAGTTCCAGCCGGTGCGCGGCGAGACCGGTTTCCTTGAGCGCGGCGGCCACCACGCCGCTCACGCCGGCCGCGAATTGCGCGGGTGAGAGGTTCACCGCAACAGTCAGGTTCTCCGGCCAGGTCGCTGCGGTGCGGCATGCCTCCCGCAACACCCAGGCGCCGATCTTGACGATCAGCCGCAAGTCCTCGGCGACCGGGATAAACTCCAGCGGTGGGATGAGCGTGCCGTCCCCGTGGGCAGGCGGATCAGTGCCTCGAAGCCGATCAGGCGGCGTTCCGACATTTCGAACAGCGGCTGGTAGTGCAGTTCGAACCGATCATGCATCACCGCGTCGCGAATGGTCCGTTCAAGCTTGCATCGCGCCTGCATCTCGGCGTCCATTTCGGGCTGGAAGAATCGGATGCAATTGCGGCCCTCGGCCTTTGCTCGGTACAGCGCAAGATCGGCGCTTTTTAACAGCCGCTCGGGATCGGTCCCGTCGTCCGGCGCCAAAGCGATGCCGACACTCACTGTTGCGGTGATCGTGTGCTCTCTCAGCTCAATTGGCGCTATCACCGTATCAATCAGACGTTGCGCCAGACCCGCGGCCTGGTCCTTATTTTTGACGCCCGTTTGGACGATGACAAACTCGTCACCTCCAAGCCGGGCCACGACGTCGCCGGTGCGGATTACCTCCCGCAGACGTTCGGCGACCGTCTTGAGCAAGAAGTCTCCGCCGTCGTGCCCATGCGTATCATTGACGTTCTTGAAGCGATCGAGGTCGATGAAATGCACGGCGACGCCTTGCTGCGATCCTGCGCCGGCAAGTGCGTCGTTCAGCTTTTCGATCAGCTGCGTGCGATTGGCGAGGCCGGTGAGCGCATCGTGGTGCGCCATGTAGGCGATCTGCTCTTGAGCCTTCCGCCATTCGGTAATGTCGTCGAAGGTCGAGACCCAGCCACCGCCCGATTGTATTGGCTGATCGTTGATGCGAAGCGTCCGCCCCGCAGATGTCTTGAAGATCTTGGTACTCGGTTTGCCCTCGCGCGCATCCGCGAGCACGCCCGCGAAAACTTGCTTCGCGTCGCTGGCGTCCGCTCCGACCGAATTCCGGTATTTGATCAGGAGATCGAGCAGCGACAAGCCCTTAAGCGAGGGTGTTGATAAACCCATCATCGCGGCATAGCGGTCGTTGCACAGCACAATGCGGCCATCGGCGTCGAACATGCAAAGGCCCTGCGACATGGTCTCAAGCGCAGTGTCGAGCAGGATTTTCTGCTGCCGCAGCCTTTGCTTCGAGCGCTGATCGATCAATGCCACAGCGGCGACCTTGCTTGCCAACAAACAGACAACGCCGGCAAGCGCAACGAGCGGCCAGTGGTGATCGGCCGTCAGGTAGGTATAGGCTTGTAACATCGGACTTTTTAAGCTTCCTCGGCCCGAATCCTGCGACAGGTCTCTTATTTGTTGGATAACGACACGTTGTTCCGCTGTTCATGGGTAACAAATTGCGTATTGAATGATTCAAACTCATGAGACGAGACGGAATTGTCGCCGTAGCCAGCCCAATAGGGCTCGCGCAATGTACGCTTGAGCAGCTTGCCGCCGGCATGAAGGCGGCAATGAAGGCGTAAGCGGACGCCTCAAATCGTCCACGTCTGACAAACGCGGGAGCGGTATCCAATGGGTGCCGCTCTTCACGTTCAAGTGCCCTGAAATCCCTGTGGCCGAAGCGAAAATCACGGAATGTCCGTTGATGACCCACAACGGAAGTTGTGGTGCAGAAATTCTGTTGGGTCATTCCCTTAGCCGACGTGCAGGCGTGACAAATTAACGTCTGTTGTTAGGGGGAAAAGCAGACATCACAAATTGAAGTCGCAACGTCTGTTTATGGCCCATCTCCGACATGGAGTGTGCGTCGCAGCAGTAGCATCGCCTCTGACCAGCTTCTGGCAGCTGGCGGGCAGGAGAGCGAGGTCGAGGGAGCGACCCCCGACCTCTCAGCCTAACGATGGGCGACGCGAGCTATTTGATAGCAATACGGGGGGCGACCCTGAGCATCAAGGTTCGACACACCCGGTTGGTTAAGCGTAGCGGATATAAGCGGCTGGCCAATGAATGATAGGGCCGGCGACGTTACTTACCGGAAAATGTAGGCGAGACGCTGCTCAGAAAAGTGCAACTATTTGAATCGTCTTTCGAGCAATCTGTCGGCAGTCGGATTTTATCCCCGTGTTTTTTGGATTTGCCCAGGCTTCCGCTTTCCGAGCAGAGCGGACATCGCGGGGCTGCGCGCGTCGGCTCACTCCGACCTACGTAGAGGTCGGACTGTTGAGCGGAATATCCGATCTATCTACCTTCGTGCCTTTCTTATCCGCTTTCTTCATCACCTTCTTAAGTTTTTTCAGCTTCTTTTTTTTCTTTTTTTCCTCTTTCTTCTTGCCCATGTTTTTTCGTTCCCCGTCATTTAAGATATGGCCGAATCCAAAAGCTATTCCTGACCGTCCAAACATAGCATCTTCGGGCGACCGTTGTTCCGCAGCTTCCCGCAGACAGCTCTCAGTCAAGCTATATGACGGCCTGAATGGGAGGAAGCGGTTCGCGGCAGTTCTTGGCCCTTCGCTGGACGCAGCGCGACGCGCCGCGCGCCAATCACTGATGAATTTTCCAGTCCCAGATACAAAAACCAGTGAGCAGTGTTCGCCCTAGCCAGGGCATCACGCTGACGAACCTCATGGAAAGAGACGAGTCGCTGCTGATCTTCGTCCCAGAGCACCAGCCGCGCACATCTGAAACTCTGGCCTAACGTAAGTCGACCGATGACGCCCAGTTTCGGGTAATCTCGCAGCACGAGTGGCAGTCGGTAGTAAGGTATCCGACTACACAGATGATGGACGTGATGAACACCAATATTGGCGGTGAACCAGCGCAGGACGCCCGGTAGATCATAATACGAGCTACCGTGAAGCGCCACTTCGTGCAGGTCCCAAAGGCTGTCAGGAGCCCATTCGGTACCCTCGAATTGGTGCTGGACGTAGAACAGCCAGACACCGACCGAAGCCGCCAGGAGAATGATCGGTAACTGCACGAGCAGGAACGGAAGGACGCCGACCAGCCATATCATGGTGACTACGATAGCCGCGATGGCTGCGTTAGTGGCCATGGCGCTGAGCCAGGGCTGCCAACCAGCACGCATGAGACCGACTGGCAGCCGGTGCTGAATGATGAACAAAAATGCCGGGCCCAAACCGAACATGGTGATCGGGTGTCGATAAATGCGATAGCCAAGTTGACGCCATCGGGACAGCGCGAGGTACTCCCGCACCGTCAGCGTGTCGATGTCCCCGGTTCCGCGGCGATCGAGATTGCCAGAAGTCGCGTGGTGAACGGCGTGAGTGCGTCGCCAGAAGTCGTAAGGCGTTAGCGTGAATACACTGATCGTACGTCCGATCCAATCGTTTGCGAGACGACGATGGAAGAAGGCGCCATGACCGCAATCATGCTGGATCATAAATAGCCGCACGAGAAAGCCTGCAGCCGGCACGGCGAGCAACAGGCAGACCCAGTAACCGAGATCAAGGGCTGCCCACATTAGAAACCAGAGCAGTACAAACGGCCCGGCTGTGATGACGAGCTCAATAATGCTGCGCGCGGGGCTCGGTGAGCGATAGCGGGCGAGGATTTGTGTCCATCCGTGGGCTTCGGACGGGCATGTGACTAACTCAGCGTTTTGGTTCTTCAACATCGTCTTTATATCGGCGTGGCCAAGCGGGGTTCTTGCTTCAAAAAGGTCCAGCCGTGGCTGAACTCAGCTCAGGCATTTATTTTCGACAGCATCGATTCCTACGCTTGGCGGTGTCTGAGCAAAATTGCTCACTCTGAAGCGACGGTACCGACTGCTACCGGTAGAAATTGAATTGGACGGGATGTCCGCAACCGGCCCGTTGCGTCAGATATTGCGGCGCGCGCGAATGTCGGCTTCCGGGGGTAAAGCTGCCGTGACATAGCCATCCTGCGATGTCGCAGTTTGACCCATCTCGGAAGTGGAGCGTGCATCGCAGCAGCCCCAAATCCAGCTAAATTCAAAGTGCAATGCGGATCCGAAGGGGAAGACCCAAATCGGTACTGCTGCCGGATAAGCTAATGATCCGGCGCATCACAAGATTCCGGCGTCGTCGTAGTCTATTGGTTAGTACACAAATTTCTCGTGCACTACTTTTCCGTTCGACCACTCCTGAATGGCGACCTCACTCATTTTAAGCGTTCCCCAGTCGGCATGATCGGCATCGATGCGATAAACAATGAACGCCTTGTTGCCCGAAATAACGTACCCATCACAAGCGTAGGTCCGCACCGCCTTAATCTTAGAAAGAAAATCTACCTCGAAGGCGCGACAGGCTGCCTTACCAACTCGGGGCGGTTGCTCGTTTTCCTGCATGGTTACGTCGTCGGCATAGTATCGGTCGAAAGCATCCAGCGCTTTGCCGCCAACGACCTTAGCTATCAAATCCTCAACTGCAGCTTTAAAGCTCTCCGCGTTCATCGAATTCTCCCATCAGCGTCGGCTAAACATTATCATGGTGACTTTATCCCGCCGGACAATAAGGCACCTTTTTGTGCCTGCTCCCAGGCAACGAAGAATTTTCAAACTCGTTTTAGGGAGGATTTCTCGACGAACAGGAGGGTTTTCTTGTTTTCGCGAGCGATGTCTGGTTGTTGGAGTAAAACAGACATCACCATTCGATCGCGCCATGTCAGCTCGTGACCCTGAGCGGACATGCCGCGCGCTTATCGCTATGCTCGCACAAAAGGGCGATTAGGCGGTGCCACTATGAATTTCTTTCCGGGCTTTCAACGCCAGACGGTTCAAACCAGCGGCACAAGCATCAATGTATTAGCTGGCGGCAGTGGTCCACCCGTTTTACTGCTGCATGGCTATCCACAAACGCATCTCGAGTGGCGAAAGATCGTCCCGGAACTCGCCAAGAGCTACACGCTGGTAGTTCCCGACCTTCGCGGATACGGCGATAGCGGCAAGCCGACCGGCGGAGACAACCACGTCAACTATTCGAAGCGAGCTATGGCCTTGGACCAGGTCGAAGTCATGGAAAAACTCGGTTTCAAACAGTTCGCCGTGGTCAGTCATGATCGAGGCGCCCGGGTGGCTCATCGTCTGGCGCTCGATCATTCAGACAGGCTTATCAAGGTCGTCCTGATGGACATCTGCCCCACGCATTATATGTACAAAACAGCGGACCGGCAGCTTGCATCCTCTTACTTCCACTGGTTCTTCCTCATCCAGCCGGCGCCCTTTCCGGAGACGCTCATCGGCAACAACGTCGATGCGGTGCTCAAGCAGTTCATGGGTCCGGTGATGCCTCAATCTATCGAGCCGGAGGCCTATGCCGAATATCGCCGGTGTTTCAGTGATCCGGCCACCATTCACGCCTCATGCGAAGATTATCGCGCCGCCGCAACCATCGATCTTGTCCACGACGAGGCCGACATGGACCGGAAAATCGCGTGTCCGGTGCTGGTGCTTTGGGGCGCCAACGGAATCGTGGGGAAGAAATACGATGTGCTCGCGGTTTGGCGGGAGCGCGCGACGGAAGTATCGGGCAAGTCGCTCCCTTACGGCCATTGGCTTGCGGAAGAAGCGCCTGGAGAGGTGCTGGCGGAAGTCAGGCGATTTCTGACGGCATAACAACACTTGCTAGGTAGGAGCGCGGAAGTGGTCGCGTATGCGCCAAACCCGACATCGACCAACGTCCGTTATTGGTCCGCTCTCGGAGCCAAAGCGGACATTTTTGATGATGGGACCGACCGATTTTCTGAATGTTGTTTTTAGCAGCTCTTCCGAAGGGCGATGAGCGGAGAGTCGTACCCCTGTCGTACCTACGTCGTTCCGGTCAACCGAAGACATTCTTTGACCGCGGCAGCTCGGCGCTGGTCGATATAGGCGGCAAGGTCGACGAGGTGTACGCCGCGTTGGGGCCTTCTGGCTTGTCTCGATCCGCAGGATGGGCAGGGCGATATCACCGCAAAGGGCCTTGCGGATAAGCTTCTCGACGGTGAGATGGAGAGTGAAATAAGCTGGCTTGAAAATACTGCCTCAATAGGGCGTATAACGCCGCTGACGTTCGCTATTGATTGCTGCAATCCGGCGATTCTTCGTGGGTAGATTTGCGGGTGGGCAACAAGGCGGATTCGTAGTCGGTTGATATTCCTTCGGAATTTCTGCCTTTGTGCAGAGGACCGCTCCGCCGGACGAATCCTTTCGTGGGCGGTCCGCGTAATCACACGTTGCGCGGTGTAGGCGAGCGCCTGCTGCCTAATCATATTCTACAGCGCTGTTCGGCTCACCTGGCCGCCTAGATAGCTCGCGAGGACATGCGGATCTTCGCGCAGCCGCGCCGGTTCCCCTTCGATGGTGATTCGGCCATTCTCCATGACGTAACCGTAATCCGCTATTCCGAGCGTACCGATTATGTCCTGCTCGACGATCAGAACCGAGTGTCCCTCGTCGCGGATCCTTACGATCGCGGCGAAAACCTGCTTTGCGATCTGCGGAGCCAAACCAAGGCTCGGCTCGTCGAGCAGAAGCAGAGTCGGTTCCGACATCAGGCTTCGTGCCAGCGCCAGCATTTGCTGCTCGCCGCCCGACAGCGCCCCTGCGGCTTGGCCGCGGCGTTCGCGCAGCCGCGGGAACATCTCGTACATCCTCTCCGTGCGGGCAACGCGACCCGCCCTGGCACGACCCGTATAAGCTCCAAGGCGAAGATTTTCGGCAACAGAAAGGTCAGGAAAGACCAAGCGTCCCTCCGGCACCAGCGAAATGCCGGCGGCTACTCGTTCGGCAGGGTCCAGTTTGTGGAGTGATTGCCCGGAATACACCAGAGTGCCGCTGCGCAAAGGCACCACGCCCGCAATCGTGCGCATCAGCGTAGTTTTGCCGGCACCATTGCTTCCCAATAGAGCAGTGATTGTGCCGGCTTGCACCGCGATCGTCACGCCACGCAGTACCTCGACGTCGCCGTAGCCCGCTACCACGTCACGGCATTCGAACAGAACGTCACTCATTGTGCCGCCGTCCCGAGATAGGCGCTCACGGTACGCGGATCGCTGGCGACTTCGCTCGGCGTCCCCTCTGCGATCTTCTGGCCGTGGTGAAGCACAATGATTCTTTGGCTCAGTGCCATCAACGCACGCGTGACGTGCTCGATCATAACGATCGTCAGCTTTTCGGAAGCATGGAAGTGGCGGACGATTTCCGCCGACGCCTCCGCTTCCGCCGGCGTTAGTCCGGCTAGGACCTCGTCGAGCAAAAGCAGTCGCGGTTCGGTCGCAAGGCTTCGCGCGATCTCGAGGCGTTTACGGCCAGCTAGGGTCAAATGCTTGGCCAAAAGCTGGGCCCGGTCGGAAAGTCCGAGCCGGTTGAGGATCTCTTTCGCCTTGGCTTCGGCTACCGACGCCGAGCGCTCACGGCGTCGCCCGTAAAGCACGCCGAGCGTGACGTTCTCGAGCACCGTCATGTTGCCGAAGGGACGCACGATCTGAAAAGTGCGGGCGACGCCTCGCCGACTTATTTCGTCGGGGCGAAGACCATCAATCCTTTGACCGTCGAAGGTGACGGAGCCGTCATTGGCGCGCAAATTTCCGGCGATAATGCTGAACAAGGTGGTCTTGCCGGCACCGTTCGCCCCCATGATGCCGACAAACTCGCCTTCATTGACGACGAAGGAAATATGATCGAGCGCGACGACGCCGGCGAACGATTTCACGACGGCATTGATGTCCAGCAACGTCATCGCGGAGCCGCCGCGATCAAGTGCTGCAGTCTTCCGTAGATCCCGCCGGGTAGCCAAACGACGACGGCGACCAGCAGAGCTCCGACGACAATCATGTAAAGTTGCGGCAAATTGCTCCAAAGCGCCTCTTGCAGCAGGACCAGGAAGGCGACGCCCAGAAGCGGGCCTAGGGGTCGGTCACTGCCGCCGATCACGGCCATCGTAACGATGAGAACCGACGTTTGTGGATTGAAGATTTCGAGCGGCGTGAAATAGGTCGAGCGCATGATCATCAGGGCGCCGGTCATGCCCGGTATGATCGACGACAGAACAAACGCCGCCGCCTTGAAGCGGCCGGTGGCGATGCCGATCGTCTCGGCCGCCTCCTCGTTGTCCCGAATGGCTCGCAGCCCAGCGCCGAAACGGGATTCCCTGACCGCGAGCGCAATCATGACGCTCGCCCATCCCAAGCCGAGCGCAATCAGGTACAGAGTTCCGACCGCGGGCGCGCCGAACAGCACTCGCCCTGACACGGTCAAAGCGGACTCGATGTTGATGACGATGTATTTGACCAACTCGGAGAGGCCGAATGTCAGGATGACGAAATAGGGCCCGCGCACGCGCAGGCAGGGATATCCCACCAGTGTGGCCAAAACCGCCGCGGCCAGACCGGCCAGAGGCAGAATGGCCCAGATCGGCAACATCGACCAGGTGGTCGCTGCGACATAGGCGCCGATGCCGACGAAGACGACGTGACCGAGCGATATGTAGCCAGTCATTCCGGATATAACGATCCAGCTCTCGGTCAGCGCGATCCAGACCAGAAGCGTGAAGCCGACGCCGACGAAATAGTCATTGGCGGCGGACGGCAGCGCGATAGCCAGAAAAGCCGCTGCTGTGACAAACCCGGCCACACGCGCGACTCGTCCCGTCATGTGCGCGCTCTTGCCGCCCCGAGCAAGCCTTGCGGACGTAAAAGAAGAACCGCAATGAAAACGGCATAGATCATGATCGAGCGATAGCTCGGCGCAGTGAGCGCGACGCCGAAGGTTTCCAGCACGCCCAGCAGAAGGCCTCCGATTAGACTGCCCAGAACATTCCCTAGGCCGCCGAGGATGACCACTACAAAAGCGGTGACGGTTAGAGGAAAGCCCATGAAGGGTGATATTTCCTCGGTCATGCTGACCAGCACGCCCGCCAATCCGGCAACTGCAAAACCCAGACAGAGGCTCGTGAGTTCGATGCGCTCCAGCGGAATGCCGACCAAAGCCGCGGCTTCGCGCTGCTGGATGACCGCCTTGATGGCAAGCCCGAGCGTCGAAAGGCGGAAGAACAAAACGGCGCCGACGCAAACCGCTCCGGAGATCGCCAGCACGATGAGCTTGTTGACCGGCACGACGGCGCCGATGAATTGAACGATCTCATCTTGATAACGGTAACCGCGCTGATTTGGCGTGAACAATAGCGATGTCACGTTCTGAAGGATCACCGAAATCCCAAAGAAGACGAGGAGCGAGTTCCCTTCGATGCGCTCCAGGAACTCTCCCGACTGCATCGCTTTGCGGAAGACGCCGACGTAGATGAGAGCGCCCAGCGCCGCCGCGAGGGGTATGGCGGCGAGCGCGGATACGAGCGGTGATACGGCGAGAAGCGAAATGCCCCAATACGCGACGTAGGCGCCGATCATCACGACTTCGCCGTGGGCGACGTTCAAGAGCCGCATGGTCCCGTAGATGAGATTGAGGCCGAGCGCGATGAGCGCGTAGACAGACCCCGCCACGAGCGCGGCGATCAACAGTTGGGTAGACATGCGCGCGTCCAAATTCGCGGGCCGATACCTCAAGCAACCTGAAATTCGGCCCGCGTGCCGGCCGGGACGTTACCTCGCGATCACGCTAGCAGTTGCCTCCGATTTCGGCCAGATGATTTCGAACACGCCGCTTTGGTACTGCAGAAACATCGTCGGCGTCGTCACGTTGACAACACCTTGGAACTTCACCGGGCCATCGATCGTATCGAAGGTTTCGGTGGAGATGGTTTGACGAAGCTTCTCGTGGTCGAGGCCGGCCTTGGCCACGGCTTGCTCGGTGATCTCGCACGCCTCGAACGACAAAGCGGAATCGAGGTAGTCCGGTGGCTCTTTGTATTTCGCGACGTAAGCGTCATAGAACGGCTTCGCCTTCGGCCATTTTGTCTGCGAAGGACTCCAATGGCCCATGGTCAGGAGGCCATTGACCTGATCACCAAAGATCTTCGTAAAGAACGTCGCGGCAGGCCCGACGAGCGTGAACTGCACCCGCGGCGTGAAACCCAGTTCCTTCGACTGCCGCGTATAGAGCACCGAGTCTCCGGTCATGGATAATGACAACTCGGCGTCGGGATTGGCCTGCTTGAGTGTGCTGATCAGCGCCGTCATGTCACGGATGTCGAGCGGATATTCGGCGTTGGATAGGATTTCGATGCCGTTCGCCTTGAGGCCCTCGACAATGTACTTCTTGTTTTCAAGCGCGAACGGATGTTGCGCGGTCGTGATCGCGACGGTTTTGACGTTGAGCGACTTCAGCAGCAGAGGCAGTTGCTTGCCCTGCTCGTCCGGCAGTGCCGAGGTCGGGAACCAGATATAGCCGGGCTTGAGATCGCGGAGCTGAACCGACGCGGCGGTATCACCGACCATCGGAAACTTGTACCGTTCCAGCACGCCAGCAACCGCGAAATGATGCGGCGTGCCCCACGGGGCCAGCAGCAGATCAACTTTGTCCTGTGTAATCAGTTTTTCGTAAATCTTGGCCGCTTGCGCGGGGTCCGATTGATCGTCGTAGGACACGAATTCGACCATGCGCTTGGTGCCGGCAACGTCGAGTCCGCCCCTGGCGTTGACCTGGTCGCGCCAAAGTTCATAGGCGTTTTTCTGCGACGGCGCCGCCGGCGCGAAGATGCCGGTTATAGGCAGCGAAAATCCGATTTTTACCGGATCCGCTGCTTTGGCGTTGCCGATGCTGAGCGCCGCAAGAGCGAGCGCCGCAGCGATCATCCCCCACTTTTTCGTCATCTGTATCCCCTACTGTTACGTTGCTAAGATGATCTGGATTTCAGATCGGGAAACCGCGCTGTCCCCGCTGCACCGTGACCCACTTCACTTCGGTCATCTCTTCCATCGAGAATCGGCCACCTTCGCGGCCGAAGCCGCTGTTTTTGACGCCGCCGAACGGGACATGCGGCTCGTCCGCCACTGTGCAGTCGTTAATGTGCACCATCCCCGCGTCGAGCTTAAAGGCGAAATCGAGGGCCTTTTGCATGTCGTTGGTGATGACGCCGGAAGACAACCCGTAGGATGTGTTGTTGGCGATCTCAAGCGCCTCATTGTGGTCTTTGACCTTGATGATGGAAGTGACAGGGCCAAAGCTTTCCTCATGGAAGATGCGCATGTCGGGCGTCACGCCTTTGAGCACGGTCGGCCAATAAAACTGCTTCTCGTGCTTGGCGCCGCACAGCACCGTCGCACCTTTGCCGACGGCGTCCTCGACATGCCCGTCGATCACGTCGCACTGCGTGCCGCGAATGAGCGGCCCGATAACCGTATCGGGTTCGCGCGGGTCGCCAACCGTCAGGCTCTTGGCGATGGCCACAAAGCGCTCGCAGAAGGCATCGAAAATTGGCTCCTCAACGAGGACGCGCGAGTTCGCCATGCAGACCTGACCCTGATGGAAGAAGATGCCGAACGCAGCGGCTCTGACCGCGTAGTCGACATCGGCGTCGGCGAGCACAATGAGCGGGCTTTTGCCGCCCATTTCGAGCGTGAACTTCTTCAGTGACTTGGCCGCCTCGACCGCGAGGTGTCTCCCGGTTTTTGTCGAGCCGGTAAAAGTGATCATCCGCACCCGCGGATCGGCGAAGATGGTCGCGCCGATTTCGGCGGCCGGTCCGGGAATGACGCTGAGCAGCCCCTTCGGTAGACCGGCTTGATCGAAGACCTCGGCGATCTTCAAGCCGGTGACCGGCGTGAGCTCGGAGGGCTTGAGCACGAAGCCGTTGCCGGCGGCAAGGGCGAGAACGACCTTCTTCATTGCGAGCAGGAACGGCGCATTGAAAGGCGCGATACCCGCGATTACGCCGAGCGGCTGGCGGATCGTGAAGCCGAATTGCCCTGGCATCGTGGTCGCCATGGTCTCGCCGGGGGACCGACGCAGCTCGGACGCGGCCGTGCGCAGCAGATCGAAGCAATAGCCGACTTCGAAGCCGGCTTTGCCGGCCACCGAGCCGGATTCTTCGATCAGGACTTCGACGATCTCTTTTGATTTCGTGGCGAGCACGTCAGCTGCGCGCAAAAATACGGCTTCGCGTTCGGATACGATCTTGTCCGCCCACTCTTTGTAGGCGTTATGAGCTGCGCCGATCGCCTGCTCGGTTTCCCGCGCGCCGGCCTGATGCACGCGCGCATACACCTCGCCCGTCGCCGGATTGTAGCTTGCCGTCGCTTCATTGCGGGACGAAGGCACCCATTCGCCGCCAATAAAAAGATTGTAGGTTGGAACCCCATCAATCGTTTGGAATGCTGCTGAGCTCATGGTCCCTCCTGAGATGGCAGAGAAGAAGCAATACGCACACGCCATACCCGGCGAATCGGCAAGGCGCGCATCGGTTTATCCCTTGGTGGATTTTAACAGCGGCCTTGAAGGCCCGTCTTGGCAAGAACTCCGTTCGGAAATTGACGCAGAGTCAGGTCTGAGGGCCGGTCATGCCCGACCGACACGCAGCCGCGGCAGCATTTTCCTGAAGCACTTGAGGCATTTGGGGCCGTCGACAGTGTTTTTTTGCCGTGATAGTCTGTTTGATGGAGTGCCGGGTTCGTCATAGACGGGTCGTGGCGTGGCTTCGAACCCTGAAATTGTGGTGGCGCGTGAGTCCCTCCTGGCCGATAAACTCGTCACCACGGCGAGCGTGACGCCAGAGCGGCGGCTTGCATTTTGGCGTGAAGTCGTCTGTCAAACAATTGCCGGGGTCGAAGCTCGGCCTTTGACCAGCAGGCGCTCGTACAATGGGCGCATCCACAGCCGGTCTGTGCACCTTCACGATTTGCGACGCTTCGACTTGCTGCATGTCGTGGCCGATCCGCAACGGGTAAATCGCACACGGGAATTGATCGACCTGCAGGCGGAAGAGGCCTGGCTTCTGATGCTCCAGGAGCAGGGGACCTGCAGCATCCATCAAGGCGATCAGCAATCAACGCTCTTGCCGGGCGACATCGGTTTCCTCGATACTTCGCGCCCGTACGACGTGCTGTTCCCGCAAACGTTCCGCCAATCCATTTTGAAGGTGCCAGCCTCGCTCTTTAAAGACATTATTCCGATGCGCCGGGACGTGGCGGGCATGGCGCTCGCCGGCGGCGATCCTTTGACCGCGATTGCGCGCGCCAATCTTCTTCTACTTGAGCGATACGCTCATACGATCAGCCCAGTCCTGCTGCCGGCCGCAGCGGAACGGGCGATTGATCATCTCGGCCTTGCCATGCGCGCGCGTCTCGATGACAGCCCAATCCGCCGCGACCATGGCACGTCAGCACACCATTTTGCCCGCGCCAGCCTCTACATTATCGGTCATCTGCACGATCCAGGCTTGTCCGTTGAGCGCATCGCTACCGCCACCGGACTTTCTGCCGGTCACCTCTACGAAGTTTTTCGCAAAGCTACCGGCTCAACGATCGGCGGCTACATCCGAGCACAGCGATTGGAACGATGTCGACGTGATCTTGCCGACCAGAGCCTGCGGCACCAAAGCATCACCTTCATTGCCCATCGCTGGGGCTTCTCGGAAGGTAGCAGCTTAAGTCGCGCATTTCGCGCTGCCTATCAGACAAGTCCACGGCGATATCGGCAGGCCGACACCCTTGCTCGAGAGCAAATAGGCCCGCAGCCGCGCGTGGCCGCCGGCCCATTGGTCGTTCGTGAGAAAGGGGCGCCGCGCGGCTCTTGAATCTTTCAAGCCGAACGTCGGGAAGTGGCGCCGGATCCCGGCGACACTTCCCCGATGCTAGCGAAAGCCGACCACGACGCTGTGCCTCGGACTCCAAGATGCCCTAACGATGTGGTCCAAGGCGCTGCCGCTTCGGCACAAGGTTAGCTCGGCAGATAAACCGACTTGATCTCCTGATAGGCTTCCAATCCTTCCGGTCCGCCGACGCGGCCAACGCCGGATTCCTTGTAGCCGCCAAAGGGCACCGCGTTGTCCAGCTTCAGTCCGTTGATGGTCAAGTTGCCGGTGCGGATCCGCCGCGCTAGGGCTACGCCTTTGTCGGTGTCCTTGGTGAACACCGCGCCGCTCAGGCCGTAGGTACTGTTATTGGCGATGCGAATGGCGTCTTCCTCGTCGTCATAAGGAATTACGGATACGACGGGACCAAAGATTTCCTCTTTCGCGATGGTCATATCGCTGGTGACATTGGAAAAGATCGTGGGCTCGACATAATAGCCGAGGTTCATATTCTTGGGCCGACCGCCGCCGGTGACGAGCTTGGCGCCTTCCTTACGTCCCTTTTCGAGATAGCCCATAACCCGGTCGAGCTGCCGCTTCATCGACAGCGGGCCCATTTGCGTTTCCGCCTTCCACGGATCGCCGATGGCGATTTTCTTGACCGCCTGGCTGTAGGCGTCAACGACTTCGTCGTGGCGCTTTCTGGAAACCAGCACGCGAGTCAAGGAAAAGCAGATCTGGCCGGTCATCGGCATGGCAAACGGCACGATCGTGCCAATGACGTTGTTCAGATCGGCGTCATCCATGATCACTGCCGGCGATTTGCCGCCAAGCTCCAACGTGTACCGCGCCAGCCGCTTGGCGCAAACTTCGGCGATGCGCTTGCCCCCCGCGACGCTGCCGGTGAAGCTGACCTTGTCGATTTCGGGTCGGTTGATCAGATAGTCGCCGATCTCGCGTCCTGCCGGAACGATGTTGAGAACGCCCGGCGGCAGTCCGACGGCTTCTGCGCATTCGGCAAGAAGTTGGCCTTCGATCGGAGTCTCCGGCGCCGGCTTGGCGACGATCGTACAGCCGGCCGTGAGAGCCGAGGCTACGCCATAAGACATCAGGACCATCGGCGCGTTCCACGGCGTGATGATGGCGACAACCCCAACCGGCTCGCGAATGACCAACGCCTTGCCACCGTTCATCATGTCGCGCGTCTCGACAAATTCGGCGCGCGCGCCGAGCTTTCCGTAAAACTCGAAAAGTTGCGGCGCGAAGTTGATGATGAATCCGGCAAAACTCTTGGGCGCGCCGACCTGGGCCGTCCATACGTCGGTCAATAGCGGCGCCCGCTTCTTCATTTCCTCGCCGATCGCGAGTACGAATTTAGATCGCTCCTGCGGTGTCATCCGTGGCCACGGCCCGTGGTCGAAGGCCTGGCGAGCCGCACGCACCGCGCAGTCGACGTCCTTCTCAGATGCCTCGGGTACCTTCAGGAAGCACTCCTCTGTGACCGGCGAAATCAGCTCGAGTTTGCGATCGGATTGCGGTGTGGTCCACTCGCCGCCGATATAAAAGTTCTTCAGCACATGCTGCGATAGTGCTTCTTGCGGATCGAATGCGCTGCCAGTAGACATCAAATTCCTCCCTTGTGTTTTGCGAAGCGCGTTGTTGCGCCTCGCGATTGTGCTTGCGTAACAAACGGTAAGATTAGTTGAGTTTGCTGCCGCGAGCGATCGCTGTTTCGTCGTCGATCAGTTTAGCTTCGATGGTCTGATCAGCGCCGCACTGAAGATTCCAACCCAACGAGCGGCAAGCTTCAAGAGGAATGGCAAAACAGACCTCAAAGCCGTTTGACGTAATAAATGTGGCAATGAGGCAATCCTGTTCCTTGGCCCGCTCGATGCTCCATCCCTGCAAGCCAAAAACGTATCGAGCGTCCTCATTTCCGGTTTGCCGCTTGACTGCACGAGCCAACAGGTGGGGTATCGTCATGACGACGGCTTCTGCCTGGTCGAGCGGAAGTTCCACGGTCACGGTAACGTCGGAGTGATCAAGGAATTCTAGCCCAACGTTGGCACCGTCGGTCGCGACACGGCAGGTTGTTAGCTTCTTGCTGCGAATTTTCACAGCACCTCACGCCCTTTTCAAAGAGCCCGTTCTCGGCCATAGTCGTTATATTCCACCGAATATAGCGTGACCGCGAGCGCGCGGCAACGATCGGCTTGTTCTGAAGGACGTATCATGAACATACCTCTTCCCCACCCGCACCTTAGCGAAGCGGCGTCGAAATTTCTGGCGCGAAAGCACCAGGCGTTTATCGGCGGCAAAAGGGTCGACGCCGAATCCGGCAAGACGTTCGAGACCTTCGATCCTGGGTCGGGACGGGTCATCGCCAAAGTGGCCGAATGCGACGCTCCCGACGTCGACAAAGCCGTCGCCGCCGCGCGTGCGGCTTTCGAGAGCGGGGCCTGGACCCGCACGACCGGAAGCGACCGCGCACGCATGATGTGGAAGCTCGCCGAGCTGATCGAGCAAAACGCTGCCGAATTGGCCGAGCTGGAATCGCTGAACAACGGCAAACCGCTTGCCAACGTGCGTAACGTCGATCTTGTTCTCGGGTGCGAGACGCTTCGCTATACCGCCGGCTGGGCAACGAAGATTACCGGCGAGACCTTATCGCTTTCGACCGCGCCCAAGACGCACGCCTTTACCGTAAGAGAGCCGATCGGCGTCGTGGGTCAGATCATCCCGTGGAACTCGCCGATCATGATGGCGTGCTGGAAACTTGCGCCGGCGCTGGCCACCGGCTGTACTGTGGTGCTGAAACCGGCCGAGCAGACACCGTTGACGGCGCTTCGCCTCGCCCAACTCATCCAAGAAGCGGGGATTCCGGACGGAGTGGTCAATATTGTCCCCGGCTTCGGTCCGACGGCGGGAGCGGCGATCACGGCGCATCCGGACGTGGACAAAGTCGCCTTCACGGGGTCCGGAGAAGTCGGCAGGCTCATTATCCAGGCCGCGGCCGGTAATCTGAAGAAAGTCTCGCTGGAATTGGGCGGCAAGTCGCCGGTCATCATCTTTCCCGATGCCGACGTGAATGTCGCAATTCCGGGAGCGGCGCGCGCGATATTCACGAACTCCGGCCAAGTATGTGCCGCCGGATCGCGGCTCTATGCCCACACGCGCGTGTTTGATCACATCATCGCTGGCGTTGCGGCCGAGGCGAGAAAGATTCGCGTCGGTCACGCCTTGAGCGATGGCACGCAGATGGGTCCGCTTGTGTCCAAGGAACAGCTTGAGCGGGTGTCGGGTTATATTGATCAGGGAGAAAATGACGGCGGTACCGTTGTGACGGGCGGCGATCGTATCGGTAACGAAGGCTATTTCATCGAACCGACCATCCTGACCGACACCCGACCCGAAATGTCGGTCATCCGCGAGGAGATTTTCGGCCCGGTTCTTTGCGCCATAAGGTTTGACGATGATGATCTCGATCGCATTGCCAAGGAAGCCAACCGGACCATTTACGGACTGGCGGGGAGCGTGTGGACGCGCGATCTCAGTGTCGCCCATCAAATGGTCCGCAAGGTCAGGGCCGGTACGATCGGCGTCAATATGCACGGCTCGATCGATCCCGCTCTGCCGTTCGGCGGCTTTCGGCAGTCCGGGTGGGGGCGCGAAAAGGGCCGCGAGGTCCTCGACCTCTATACCGAGGTCAAGTCCGTGGTCATGGCGCTGTGATGCAACGTGTCCGAAAGCTTTGAATAACGAGTCGGCGTCGATCGTCACCAAGACACTAGAGATAGAGTGCAGATATGGCTCAAGCAAAAACAATTCCGTTAGCGCGTCACGCATACGCAGATGGCTCCTTCAAGCAAATGCTGATCGACGGCAAATGGGTGGATGCCGCATCCGGCAAACATTTCGAAAGCCGCAATCCGGCGACCGGCGAGCTGCTGGCGACCGTGGCCGAAGGCGACGCCGAGGACATCAACCGCGCCGTCGTAGCGGCTCGCACGGCATTCGAAGGCCCGTGGAGCAAGTTCAAGCCGTACGAGCGCCAGCAGGTCCTTCTGAAGCTGGCCGATCTGGTGGAGCGACATTTCGACGAGCTCAGCTCGCTCGACACTCTCGACATGGGCGCCCCGATCAGCCGGACCAGGGCCACACGCCTGCGTGTGTTGGGCATGCTGCGCTACTACGCCGGCCAAGCAACATCGCTCCATGGCGAGACGATACAGAATTCGCTTCCCGGCGAGATATTCTCGTACACATTGAAAGAGCCGGTGGGCGTCGTAGGCGCCATCATTCCGTGGAACGGGCCTCTTGGTGCTTCCATCTGGAAAATCGGGCCGGCGCTTGCCACCGGCTGCACGGTGATTCTCAAGCCGGCCGAGGAAGCGCCGCTGACGTCACTGCGGCTTGGGGCATTGGCCTTGGAAGCCGGCGTGCCGCCAGGCGTCGTCAACGTGGTGCCCGGTTATGGCGAGACGGCGGGAGCGGCGCTGGCCGCGCATCCCGGCGTCGACAAAGTAGCGTTCACTGGCTCGCACATTACCGGGCAGTCAATCGTGAGAGCGTCGGCCGGCAACCTCAAGCGCGTATCGCTCGAACTCGGTGGCAAGTCTCCCGATATCGTTTTCGCCGATGCGGACATCGAGTCCGCTGTGCCCGGCGCCGCTATGGCGGTATTCGCCAATTCCGGCCAGATTTGCAGCGCCGGCACGCGGTTGTTCGTCGAGCAACGTGTCTATGATGAATTCGTAGGCCGCGTTGCCGCATTCGGTAAGGGGCTGCGCGTGGGCAACGGGCTTGACCCGGAGACGCAGATCGGTCCGCTGGTATCCGAGCAACAACTGGAGCGCGTGACCGGTTATCTCAGTCTCGGCAAACAGGAAGGAGCACGTGCGGTCGCCGGCGGCGAGCGGGCGACGGACGGGCCGTTGGCCAAGGGCTATTTCGTGCCGCCCACCGTTTTTGCCGATGTTCGCGACGACATGCGGATCGCGCAGGAAGAAATTTTTGGTCCGGTGATTTCGGCAATACCGTTCAAAGACATGGACGAATTGGTAAAGCGCGCTAACGCCACGATGTTCGGGCTGGGCAGCGGCGTCTGGACGCGTGACGTGAGCAAGGCGCATCGTCTGGCAAGCGCGATCCGCGCCGGATCCGTCTGGGTGAACTGCTATCAGGCGATGGATCCAGCCGTCCCATTCGGCGGCTACAAGATGAGCGGATACGGCCGCGAGTCGGGACTGCAGCAAATGGAAGAATATCTCAACGTCAAGGCGGTTTGGATCAAGACCGGATAGCTGACATCACAGCAAGCTGAACGACTTCTCGAAGCGATGAGATTTCGTGCCGAGAAGGAGGAGGCTCTGCGCTGGGCCGGTCAAACTTTAATCCGCGCGAACGTCGATTTGCGTGGAAGGAGGAAACAAAATGTCCAAGGTTGTGTGCGTGCTCTACGACGATCCGGTCGACGGGTATCCGAAGTCCTACGTACGGGATGATCTGCCCAAGCTGACGCGTTACCCCGACGGACAGACGCTGCCGACCCCAAAGAGCATCGACTTCGTTCCAGGTCATCTGCTGGGCAGCGTGTCCGGCGAACTCGGGCTGCGCAAGTTTCTCGAAAGCCAGGGACACAAGCTCGTCGTCACGTCCGACAAGGACGGCGCCGGTTCGGTATTTGAACGCGAGCTTCCCGATGCGGAAATCGTCATTTCGCAGCCGTTCTGGCCGGCCTATCTGACGGCGGAGCGGATCGTCAAAGCGCCGAAACTGAAACTCGCCATCACCGCCGGCATCGGATCGGACCATGTCGATCTGCAGGCCGCTATCGACCGCGGCATTACGGTGGCCGAGGTCACCTACTGCAATTCGATTAGCGTCGCCGAGCACGTGGTCATGATGATTCTTAGCCTCGTGCGCAATTACATTCCGTCTTACCAGTGGGTGGTGAAGGGCGGATGGAACATCGCCGACTGCGTCGAGCGATCGTACGACGTCGAGGGGATGCATGTCGGCACGGTTGCCGCCGGGCGCATCGGCCTCGCCGTGCTCCGTCGGCTGAAGCCCTTCGACATGCACCTGCATTACACCGACCGGCATCGTTTGCCGGAAAGCGTAGAGAAAGAGCTTGGCCTTACTTTCCATAAGTCGACCGCCGACATGGTGCCTGTCTGCGACGCGGTCACGATCAACGCCCCGCTGCATCCAGAGACCGAGAATCTCTTCGACGACAAGATGATCGGCCGCATGAAGCGCGGCGCCTATCTGGTGAACACCGCCCGCGGCAAGATTTGCAATCGCGATGCGGTGGTCCGCGCGCTGGAGAGCGGCCAACTCGCCGGCTATGCCGGCGACGTCTGGTTTCCGCAGCCGGCGCCGAAGGACCATCCGTGGCGGACCATGCCACATCACGGCATGACGCCGCACATCTCCGGCACCTCGCTCTCCGCCCAGGCGCGCTATGCCGCAGGCACGCGCGAGATTCTCGAATGCTGGTTCGAGAACCGTCCGATCCGCAACGAATATCTGATCGTCGACAAGGGAAAGCTCGCCGGCACTGGCGCTCATTCCTACAGTGCCGGCAATACGACCCGCGGCTCGGAAGAAGCGGCGAAGTTCAAGGCCCGCTGAGCCCGCGGTCGCCCGAGGTCGAGCGCATCGCCGCCACTCTTACGGCCTGCTGGATGTAAGAGTGGCGCTTCGCTGCGAGCGCACTGGGGCCAACCGACGCTCCACGCAATTTTAGAGATACACGCTCTTCATCTGCGCCTCGGGATAGCGCAAGCCCGCGGCAGCGCCGGCCGGCATGGCAGTCGCGATTTCAGCGAGATCGGCTGCGGTCAAATGGACCGAAACCGCTTCGATATTTTCCAGGAGTTTTTCTTTTCGTTTGGTGCCGGGAATCGGTACGATGTCCTCGCCCTGCGCGAGCAACCAGGCCGTCACGCACGATTACGCCGGCCTGCACTTTGACGCCCGCTGACGCGGGCCGGATTTCGATAACGTAATTGTCGGACATAGCAAGTCTCTCCTGCCGCCGGCCGCAGCCGGCCTTCGTCGTAGATGAACGATGCGATTTCGGGAAAGCGATCAGGCGTGAGACAAAAGACACGCGCCGGTCGCCGCCGAGACGCAGCGGCAAGAGAAGCGGTTGTGAAAGCGAAAAAATCGGACGTCATCGCATAATCTCCATCGTTGCGGAGCCCACGAAGACGCTTCGTGGCGCTTTAGCATTGATGACGCGGTGCAAGCTGCTCCATCAAATCCCGCGGCCCGATCGACACCGACCCAGCATTTCAAATAGATATTAGTCTATATAACTTATCAACTATAGCGGGGAGCCAAAACGACCGGCTCCGGCCCTTGGCGCCAGCGCCGACAATGCGGGCGGCTCCCCGGCCTTCAGGCATCCTCGACCGGTCCGGCATTGCGGAACAGTTCGCGCAGAATACGTCCTTCGAGCGCTGCGACTTCCGGCGAGCCGCGTTCGCGCGGCCGCGGCAGATCAATGCGCTGATCGAGCGCAATCTCGCCGTCCTCGATCATCAGGACGCGGTCGGCGAGCGTGACCGCCTCGGCTACGTCGTGCGTGACCATGATCGCGGTAAACTTTTGGCCGATCCAGACGCGCTCGATCAGCCGCTGCATCGAGATGCGGGTCAACGCATCGAGTGACCCGAGTGGTTCGTCGAAGGCAAGGAGTTGCGGACGGCTCACCAGCGCACGCGCGAGCGCCACGCGCTGCTTTTGGCCGCCGGATAGCACCAGTGGCCAATGATCGCGACGCTCCACCAATCCTACCTCGCGCAATGTGGCGAGCGCCCGCTCCCGCGCATCCGGCGACGAGCGTTCCTTGCCGAGCCCGACCTCGACGTTGGCGAGAACCGAGGCCCACGGCAAAAGCCGCGGCTCCTGGAACATGATCCTGACCGCGCCTGTATGCGCCGCCTGCGCAACACCACCGTCCCCAAAGTGAAACTCCCCATCGCTTGGACGCTCGAGCCCCAGCAGCAGGCGCAGCAGCGTGCTCTTGCCGCAGCCGCTGCGGCCCACGATCGCGACGAACTCGCCCGAGCGGATGTGCAGATCGATGCCGCGGAGAACCTGATTTTGGCCGAACCATTTCCGCAAATGGCGGATGGTCACCGAAAGACCGCCGCCACGCGCGCCCACTTCGCCGGCATCCGGTACGAATTCGACGGCATCGTCGATCCGGCGTATCACCTGGACTGTCATGTCTTGACCTCACCGGCCGGCTGAAAGGCCGGGTGCCATGCGAGGCACCAACGCTCAAGCAGCCGCGCGGTGCTATCGGCGACCTTGCCGAGTAGCGCGTAGATCAGGATGCTCAGAACTACCACATCGACCAGAAGAAACTCGCGCGCCTGCATCGCCATGTAGCCGATCCCCGATGACGCGGAAATGGTCTCGGCGACGATCAGGGTGAGCCACATGATGCCGAGCGCATAACGCAGGCCGACAAAGATCGACGGCAGCGCGCCCGGCAGGATGACGCGCCAGAATAGCGTCGCCGGCGACATGCCGTAGGTCCGGCCCATTTCGACCAGTTGCGGATCGACCGTGCGGATGCCGTGCTGCGTGTTGATGTAGATCGGGAAGAAAACGCCCAGCGCCACCAGGAAGACTTTCGCCCCCTCATCGATGCCGAACCAAAGGATCACCAGCGGGATCAGCGCCAGATGCGGAATGTTTCGGATCATCTGCAGCGTGCTATCGAAAATCAGGTCGGAGCGGCGCGACAATCCGTTGGCGAGCCCCAACGCAAAACCAATTCCGCCGCCGATCGCAAATCCGACGATCGCGCGCCAGAAGCTTACCCACATATTTCGCGGCAGCGCACCGCTCATCGTCAGCTTCCATCCGGCGGCGACCACCGCGGTCGGCGCCGGTAGAATACGAAGCGGGATCACGCCTGCAAGCGATAGCGCCTCCCAGGCGGCAATGATGCCGACTGGCAGCGCCCATTGCGCCAACGTCCTCGATCGCGCGGACATGGCCAAGACGAAATTCGTCCGCATGTCGATCATCACGATTGGGCGGTTTGGCGGGGCACCGGAAGCTGCTCGTTGGCGATGACCTCGCCGAACGGCCCGGTATTAACGCTTGCCGCAACGGCGTTGCCGTCGCGCGCCGGCAATGGCAGCAACGGAAACACCAGCTCGGCAAACCGGTACGCTTCCTCAAGATGCGGATAGCCGGACATGATGAACGTATCGATGCCAAGCGCCATATACTCCTTCATGCGCGCGGCCACGGTTTGCGGATCGCCGACCAGCGCGGTCCCGGCACCGCCGCGTACCAAGCCGACACCGGCCCAAAGATTAGGGCTTATCTCGAGCTTGTCGCGGCGGCCGCCGTGGAGCTGCACCATGCGCCTTTGACCGACCGAATCCATGCGCGCAAAGATCGACTGCGCGCGCGCGATGGTCTCGTCGGTGACGTGGCTGATGAGATCGTCGGCGGCCTGCCAGGCTTGCGCATTTGTCTCGCGCACAATCACGTGCAGGCGGATGCCGAAACTCACCTGTCGTCCGAGTTTTGCCGCGAGTGCCGCCACCGGCGCGGTCTTCTCGGCGACCTGCGCCGGCGGCTCGCCCCAGGTCAAATATTTGTCGATTGTCGCGGCGGCAACGTCGATTGCGGCTGCGGACGAACCGCCGAAATAAAGCGGTGGCCGCGGCTTCTGAACCGGCGGAAAGAACAGCCGTCCGTCTTCGATGCGGATATGCTTGCCCTGGAAATTCACCGTTTCGCCCGCCAGCAGCGCGGTGTAAACAGCGAGAAATTCGTGCGTAACCTCGTAACGTTCGTCATGCGACAGAAAGATGCCATCGCTCCCATTTTCCGTGGGATCGCCGCCGGTAACGATATTGATCAGGAGCCGCCCCTGCGAAACGCGGTCCAGCGTCGCCGTCATGCGCGCCGCGACGGTCGGCGATTGTAATCCAGGCCGCACCGCGACGAGATACCTCAACCGCTCCGTCGCGGGCACCAGCGCCGAGGCGATCACCCAGGAATCTTCGCAGCTTCGTCCCGTCGGCAGCAGCACGCCGAAATAGCCGAGCCCGTCGGCCGCCTGCGCGACCTGGCGCAAGTAACGAAGATCGACCGCACGGGCACCGATCGCGGTGCCGAGATAGCGTCCGTCGCCGTGCGTCGGTAAAAACCAGAGGACGTTGGCGTGGCCGGGCGCGGCGATGGTCATGAGGTCGGCTTCCTCACCGCGTCGGAGACGACGATTTGCTTGGGAACCAGTCCCAGCGCGTAAAACGTGTCGGCAATGCGCTGCTGGTCGGCGATGGCTTCGTCATCCATCGGATGTGCGCCGTAGGCCAGGCGTTTCAGGGCGGTTTCCAGAACAGACGCCGGAATGCCGATCTGGACGCTGAGTTCAATCGCCACCTCCGTTTCCCTGCCGACGATCCTCCGATCGACCTCGGCAATCGCCGCGACGATCGCGTCGACGGCGGCTGGATTGGTTTCGGCGAACTTTTGGCTGGCAAAATAATATTGGCGGTTCGGCGCCAATCCGACAGCATCGGTCAATGTCACCGCACCGGTTGCCGCCTGCGCGGCGGCCAGGAACGGATCCCAAATGACCCAGGCATCGACGGCGCCGCGTTCGAACGCCGCGCGGGCGTCGGCGGGCGCAAGGTAGATCGGCTCGATTTCTGAATACTTCAGGCCGGCATGCTCTAGTGCGCGCACCAACAGAAAATGAACGTTGGACCCTTTGTTGAACGCAACCTTCCTACCTTTGAGATCGGCCAACGTCTTGATCGGTGTATCGCGCGGCACGAGTATAGCTTCACCTCTCGGCGCCGGCGGCTCGTGGGCGACATAGACAAACGGAACGCCGGCAGCCTGGGCGAAAATCGGTGGCGTTTCGCCAGCCTGCCCAAAATCCACGCCGCCGGCGTTGAGTGCCTCAAGCAGCGGCGGGCCCGACGGAAACTCCTTCCACTCCACACTGAAGCCGAGGGCGGAGAGACTGCTTTCAAGCCGATGCCTGCCCTTGAGAAGGATGAGATTGCCGTATTTCTGGAATCCGATCGTGACGACCCGATCCGGCGCCGATCTGGCGCCGGACAGGAAGCCGCCGGCAAATCCAAGAGCGAGCAGGATGCCGGCAATCGTGCGGATAAGTTTCACTCGCCGCCGCCATAAGTCGTCGGTTAGAACCGGAAGCGCACGCCGGTTGTCGTCGCAAGATTGGTGCGGGCAATATCGCCATTGGCGATGCCGCCAAACGCTGCCGAGTACATGGTGCCGATGTACCAGTCCCACTTCGGCAGGAAGTGCCAGTCGAGAAGCAATGAATACGTGTCGTACCACCCGGCGCACCGGGAGTTGGCAGCCGCCGCCCCGGGACTGCAATTAACCCCGTTCACGTATGTGCTCTGGATGTAGTGATAGTAGCCACCCGCCAACGACAGATCATTGGTGATGCCGTATTTGACACCCGTCCACATGACCTGGAAAATTTCGTTGGTGCAGCCGGTACCAGATCCGCACGCGGCGTTGAACGCGTTGTTATTGATCGAAGTGCCGTTTGCGCCCGTCACAGTACCGGCATTGGTCGTATTGGGATTAACGTACAAGAAGCCGTCATCCCGGAATGCAGTCTGCTTATCGCTCGGATTGGAGAACTGGATCCATTCATAGCCGGCATACAGCGTAATGAGCGGTGTCGGCGGAGGTGGAGCCGCTCCTTTGACGGCGATGGGCGGAGCTGCTGACGTACTGCCGAAGGTCCATTTGGCCAGCGCCATGAAGGCCGTCTGGTTGGAGAGCGTCGCCTTGAGGGCGGCATCAGCGGGGAACGTGGCTGGCCAGCCACCGGGGGTGAGTTGGCCCGGGTACATGAGCGTAACGTTTACCGCGTCTTTCTCCCAGGTGCCGATGACGTCCAATGAGATCACGCCGGGAACCCAATGCTTGATGTCCCCGCCGATGCCGCCTGAGACCGCGCCGTTATTGGGGTTATACGAGCTGTAGCCGCCAGAACCACCGAATAATCCGACCGGCTGCACCATGGCTGACAGCCGGAAGTCGCCGATGTTCTCGCGATATTTGAACGCCGTGGTCCAGCGGGCGTCCTCGGTGTCGCCGGCACCAGCGCTCTTGCCGGAATAACCGACCAGCGAAAACCCATAGGCGCCGCCCATCGGATCGTAGGCAATGACGCCGTCCGTCTCCAGCACGTTTTGCCGGCCGAAGGTCAGCGTGCCATAAACCGGCTGGCTAAAACCGACATAAGTATTCGTGTTCAGCCAGCCCCACCTGCTCGAGTCGGACGGTATAGCTTCCTGGTTCTGCGCCGTGTTGATGCCGACCTGCAAAGACTGGGGGCCGTTGGCCAGCAGCAGCGAATACGGATCGAACGCAAGCTCGCCGTTGGCGATAAACGACCAGCCGCCCCCAACAGGCTCGATGATCTTGACCCCTACGTTCGATTGGCTCAAGGCGTTGGGAGCCTGGACAAACCCGCTTATCCGGCCCGTCCCTCCCGTCCCACCATTGGCAGCGATGTAGCTGACGCCCTGTGGGTAGTTCCGGTCGAACGGTGTGCCGTTCGTCATGTAGCTGACACCCATATCCACGGTGCCGTAGAAGGTTACCCCGTACCAGCTCAGCGGGCACTTGCTAAGAAAGAAGTCGTAAGCGCTGCTGCATGTGGCCGTCGCCGGCGCTATGGCGTACACCGGCGCCTTGGTCACCATCGCATCGTCGGCCAAAGCCGGCGCTGCTCCCAACACGCAGACGGCCAGCACCGCGCCGGCGAGAAATGCAGCATTCCGCCGTTTTGTTGTGCGGACGGGCGCAAAAGAGTCTGTTACGTGCTTCTCCATATAAACCCCCAAGTGCATAGATTTCATAGACCATTGGATGTTTGCTTATCGATATTGTCAACTAACAACAAGAAGAAAGCCCAAGAAAATCGACTCTTTCGAGCGCAGCGTCAACATCGACTAATGTTTCTTTCACCGGCGGCGCGAAATCACTCGAAATATTCTATGATCGATGTTATTTGTAGCTTATTAGACTTCACTTTGGATTCGCCGCGGTCGCCCCAATGCTCACAGCAAAAGGAAAGTACAGCCTCAAGGCGCTCGTCTATCTTGCGACGCTTGCGCCGGAAGCGACCAGCCCGGCCGTGGACATCGCCGCCGCCAACAACATTTCGAAGAAATTTCTTGATGCGATTCTCGGAGAGCTGCGCAACGCCGGCGTTGTCCATAGCCGGAAGGGGCCTGGCGGCGGCTACAGGCTCGCGCGTGCGCCGAGCGAGATCAAGATCGGCTATGTGATCCGCATGATCGATGGTCCACTAGCGCCGATCGCCTGCGCCAGTCGCACCGCCTATCAGCCATGCCGCGACTGCAAGGACGTGAAGGTGTGCACTGTGCGTCTCACAATGACCAAGGTTCGCGATGCAATGTCCGAAGTGCTCGATCGCGTGACCCTTGCCGATATGGTCGCGCTCGGTAAGCGCGGCAATGTCGCAAAAACCAAGCTCAGACGCAGAGCGAGGTTCCGATCCTGACTATCGCTTCCCCCACGGTACCCACGACCACACGCGTTCGTGGCAGTAGTAAATCAGGATCTTCGTCAAAACCTCTGTGACCGCGACCGATCCGGCGACTTTCGGGCTGCCGGTGATGACGAATGCCACGATGAACGTATCGAGGCTGCCGGTCGCGCGCCAACTTACGGCTTTCGCCAGCGAGCGGCCGTGCGTTTCGGTCCAACGCGCGAGTTTGGCTTTTCCCCCGGCCGCAGATCCCGCGAGCGAGCCGATTGAGCCGCGTGGTGGAGAGACATCGTCAATGCAGCCCATCCCGACGGTGTCATAACTTTCCGGATCGATGAGGATAAAGCTTCCGGTGTCCCGGCATTCGTCGTAGCGGTCAACGGCAATGGGCCGATCGAGCTTTAGCACGCCGGAAGCGATTTCGTTCGGTGCAATCGCGTCTGCCCGAACCGGGCGCTGGGTGTTGAGATCAAATATCGATATGCCCGGTTCGATCTTCACGTTCACAGTCACAGTCGCAAGCTTAAGAAGATACCGGCGTCCGGGACTGAACGGCTCGCTGTTCATCCAGAATATTCGGGCGGAGATACGATCGCTCAGGGTTGGAGCATGCTCCAATCCAGCAAGGACATCGCCGCGAGAGGCATCAACCTGATCGGCAAAGGTTAGAGTGACTGAGCGCCCCGCTGTCGCGCGTTCTAGATCGCCGTCAAATGTAGCGATACGTGCGATGCGGGTGATGCGGCCGGACGGCAACAGTCTAACCTGCATGTTAGTCCAAACTTCGCCGTTCGCGATCAGGCCGCTGTAACCGCGGAAGTCCGGATTGGGCCGGTTGACCCATTGAATGGGCATTCGGAAAGGTTGTGGGTTCGTTGCAGGACGAGGTTCGGCCTGTTCGAGATATTCGAGCAGCGTAAACCCTCGATACCAGGGCATTTGCGCCGAACGATCGACGATGTTGTCGCCACTTTTGGCAGCAATCGGTATGGCGGCAATCTCCGTAACGCCCACGACCGCCGCAAAGTCGCGAAACTGCGCGGCGACTGAACGAAAGATGCCCTCAGACCATTCGGCCCGATCCATCTTGTTGACGGCCAGGACGATCTTCTGCACGCCAAGCATCGACAGGATAACAACGTGACGCTTCGTCTGTGCGGTCAATCCGTCATCCGCGCTAACCAGTACTAAACCCAGGTCAGCGAGCGACGCGCCCGTAGCCATATTGGCTGTGTATTGTTCGTGGCCGGGCGCATCGATGACAATGAATTTACGCCGCGCTGTTTCAAAAAAGCGATAGGCGACATCTATTGTGATTTTTTGTTCACGCTCGGCGGCGAGGCCGTCCAGCAACAAGGCGAAATCAAGAGCGCCGTCCTCGGCGCCGTGTTTGCGTGAATCGGCGGCGAGAGCGTCGAGCTGATCGTCAAATAGTTGCTTGGACTCATAGAGCAAGCGCCCAATCAAAGTCGATTTGCCATGATCGACCGAGCCGCAAGCTACAAATCGCAAAAGGCTTTTGCGCCCGTGCTGCGCTAGCAATGAAACAGAGTCGTAGCGGCTGTGCTGCGCATGCACATTCATCAAAAGTAACCTTCCTGCTTCTTTCGTTCCATCGACGTCGCACCGTCGTGATCGATCACCCGTCCGCGCCGCTCGGAATCTGGGCTTTCCAGTGTTTCCCGAATGAGCTCTGGAACGGTGCGCGCGGTGCTTTGGATCGCACCAGTCAGCGGATAGCAGCCGAGCGTGCGAAATCGCACCATTTCGGTTCGAGGACGTTCGCCGGGATTGAGCGGAAATCGTTCGTCATCCACCATGATCAGCGCATCATCGCGCTCCACCACTGGGCGCGGTGCAGCAAAGTAAAGTGGCACGACCGGAATCCGCTCTTGATGAATGTAGAGCCACACATCCAGTTCCGTCCAGTTGGAAAGCGGAAAAACGCGGATGCTTTCGCCGCGGCGCTTACGGCCGTTATAGATGCGCCACGGTTCTGGCCGCTGCCGCTTTGGATTCCAGAGATGGTCCGCCGTCCGGATTGAAAACACGCGTTCCTTGGCGCGCGACTTCTCCTCATCACGGCGCGCTCCGCCAATGGCGGCGTCGAAGCCATGCAGGTCAAGCGCCTGCCGCAGGGCCTGCGTCTTCATCACATCGGTATGCAGTTCCGAACCGCTGGCGAAGGGGTTAATGCCTCGCGCAAGACCTTCCCGATTGACGTGCACAATCAAGTCGAGGCCGAGCTCGGATATGCGCGCGTCGCGAAAAGCGATCATCTCGCGAAACTTCCATGTCGTGTCGACGTGCAGCAGGGGAAATGGCGGCTTCGCGGGATAGAAGGCTTTCAGCGCGAGATGTACCAGGACCGAAGAGTCCTTGCCAATCGAGTAAAGCATCACCGGAGTTTCTGACTCGGCGACTGCCTCGCGGATGATATGGATGCTTTCTGACTCGAGTTGCTCGAGGTTCGTCAACGACGAAGGGCCCTGCGATTGCGTATTCGCAAAAGGGGCAAAATCGTCGATGCGATCGGAAACGGGTGCGAGAGCATCCATGCTCAGTCCTTTACAATTAGAGGCTTAGGCCTACGATGCGTCAGCGCGTGTAAAGCGGCCGTTGCTGGTCAGATGCAGGCCGCATTCTTTTTTCTGCCCCCGTTCCCACCACCAGCGCCCAGCTCGTTCCGGCTCACCGGGTGCCACCGCGCGCGTACATGGCGCGCAGCCGATCGATAGAAAACCGCGGTCGTACAACACGTTGTATGGAACATTATTCTCCTGCACGAATGCGTGCGTCTGTTCCCGCGTCCAGTCGAACAATGGATTTGCCTTGATCAATCGGCGTGACGCGTCAAATGAGACCGGCGCGACTTGCGCCCGGTCATAGGACTGATCGGCGCGAATGCCGGTAATCCACGCGGTGCGGTCCTTAAGCGCGCGAGCAAGCGGCGCGACTTTTCGAGTTGCACAGCAATCAAGCCGTGCTTCGACGGAGACGCGGAAGCCGTCGGTGCCTTGCCGTGCAACGAGCGCTTCGAGGTCAGCGTGGATAGGTGAAAATCCGTAAATTCGCGTTTCATAGCGCTTTTCGGTCGCTGCCCAGACATCGTGCGTCTCGGGAAAAAGCCGTCCGGTGTCGAGCGTGACCACGTCGATCGCCAGCGTCTGCGAAAAAATCGCGTGGGTGATTGCCTGATCTTCGAGACCAAAGCTCGTGGTAAAGACAATGCGGCCCGGAACATGCCTACGGAGGGTCGCCACGCGCTCGAAAAGATCGAGCACGGGGAATTCGACGGCCAACAAAGTCGCGCTCTCTCGCCGGTTTATGTCGTCGGCGATATCTGTGACTTTCTGCGGGACGTTTTGCTCGGGAGACGACGGCCGGGGGACCCCGCGCAATTTCAAAACTTCAGACATTTTGGAGCAGTCCCCAGAACCCCGCTTCGTTCTGTCACATAGACTTAAAAGCCAATGACGCCAATGACCTACAAAAGAAAAGAAAATCCATACCGCGGAGCACAAGCGCCACAGATTTCCGTTTCAATTTTCCGACAAAAGTGAGAAAGGTGTGCGGCTAATTCTTTACTCCGGTGCGAGTGCGCAGAGGTCGGTACTCCGCCTGAAGCAGCGCTCAAAAGCTCTTCGCTTCGATAGCCAATCCGTTCACACCAGACACATCCAACCAGTCTCAGCAAGGCGCAAACTCAGTCTCGGCCGGCAAAATTCGGATATTGAAAATTCGGGACCGGAAGCCCGCAAGAATCTCGCCAAATCGGAGAGGCGCTGCCTCAGGGGGCAAGCTTCTCTGTCAGTGGCGCCCGAAGAACGCGGAAATCGCCGGACCGCGCGATATTGGTCGAAATCCTCCGCGTCGTCGAAAACAAGAGTAGAAACTTCGCATCCTCTTATGGTATATAAAATCAATGGATTAATTATGGGGGAGGGCGATGCGTTTTTTGCAGCATATCGCGGTGTTCTCAGCGTTTGCGATCATTGCGGCCGTGGTCGCTCTCGGACGACCGCACGGGAGAACCGCTGCGCTCGTTGTGCCGCTTTCGGACGTTCAGGTCGCGACATTCCAAAAGTAGGCCGTACGATAGGCCAGCCGTTGGGGTCAGGCCGTCGCGGCCGCTATCCGGCGTGGAGACCCAAAGTCCGCTTGCAGCAGCCTCGAATCGACTTGCACTGGAATGCCGGTGACGTGACGGCGGCGCTTCGCCTTGAACGGCTTGAAAAGCCACGCCCGACCAGACTGGCCTCTATCCATCGACTCAGTCGAATATATTTGCTCGACGACCAACAATCATGAATGAAAATATTTCAAATAGGACATTCCGGCAGCATGAGCTTCCTGATCTCGTGCAAAACAGTGGAAAATGAAGTTACTAATTTTGTGCGGGACGTGGAAAACAACCTTCGTGGTGCTTCGTCCGCGCCATCTAATTTTTCCCATACTTACGCCACCGAGAGGCCGACCGCATGGCCGACGACACTGAAGATCGCAGAACACTCGCAGAAGGCGCTGCGCGTCAACTAGCCAACGCCACAAAAACACGGGCGCAATGGGGCGGCATAACACCGCGCTGGCTCGTCCCCTTGCTGCAGTGGACTCCGGTCGAGGCCGGCATTTTTCGTTTGAATCGGGTCAAGGAAACGCGGGGCGCGACCGCCGCCTCGTCGGCGGACGTCGAATGCAGCCCGCCGCGGGATCGCGATCGCGCGCTGCCGGAAACGTTTGTGGACTACGAGGAGCAGCCGCGTGAATACTTTCTCAACGCGGTGACAACGGTTCTCGACGTGCAGACGCGCGTCTCCGACCTCTACAGCCATCCGTTCGACCAGATCCAGGAGCAGCTTCGCCTTTTGATCGAAAAGGTCAAAGAGCGCCAGGAGGGCGAGCTCATCAACAATCCCGAATACGGCTTGCTGGCTAACACCGCGCCGTCGATGAAGATCAAAACGCGCAGCGGTCCGCCGACGCCGGACGATCTTGATGAGCTCATCGCCAAAGTTTGGAAAGAGCCCGCCTTCTTTCTCGCCCATCCACGCACCATCGCTGCGTTCGGCCGCGAGTGCACAAGGCGCGGTGTCCCGCCGCCGACGGTCAACATGTTCGGTTCGCCGTTTCTGACCTGGCGCGGTCTTCCGCTGGTGCCGTCCGACAAGGTGCCTTTCGAAGAGAAGAAGAAAATCAGCAAAACCAAGATTCTGCTGTTGCGCACCGGAGAGAAGAGGCAGGGTGTCGTTGGATTGTTCCAGCCCGGCGTTCCCGGTGAAGTGCAGCCGAGCCTCTCGGTCCGCTTCATGGGCATCAACCACAAGGCGATCGCCTCCTACTTGATCTCGCTTTATTGCTCGCTGGCGGTCCTGACCGAGGACGCACTTGGCGTTCTCGAGGATGTCGAGGTCGGCAGGTATCCCGAATACGATCATAAATATGCCTGATATTCACCCCGCGGCGGATCCGGGCATGGCATCGGCGGCGGCCGCGGATACCGGCCTGCCCGAGGCGAGCCAACTCGAGCAGATGGCTGCTTCGCTCGCAGCCGCGCACGATCCCACGTTGATTGCCAGGATGGCGAACGCATTGTTCATCGCGTTGCCAAACAAGCCTGTGCCGGGGCTGGGGGCGGCGTTGTCCTCGGCGCCGGTGTTTTCGGTCGAGCCGGCCTATGCTTCAATTCCAGGCGCGCCGTCCGCCGGTATGCCTCTAACACCCAATAACAATCCCGGACTCCCCGCGGTGCCGTGGCCCGGCATGGGAGCGGCTCAGCCATCGACTCCGGGCTTCGCGACTGAACCGCGACTATACCGAGGTGTAGCGGGGCGGCCGGCGCCGGCTACGACCGGGGCGGGGAACTCATCCGTTCCTTCTTACGCATCACCGTCCGACGCCGCCGCTGCTCCGCCCGTACAAAATGGCTTTGTCCGCGAGCCGGACTTCAGCGCGTTACCTGCGGAGCTTGCGAGCGCTCTGTCGTTTGCTCCGCACTTTAACGATGCCGCGGCTCCGTACGGGGAAATCAGTTCATTGTATGGGCCGGCGGCCGCGCCGCCCAAACCCGACCATACCTATTACTTCTTGAACTATGCGCAGCCGGTCGCCGGCCCGGCGGCCGCCACCCGGAAGACGACGTTCGATCCTTCGGTGCAATCCGTCGATCTGGGTTCTTTGGCCTCGCAACATCGGCCCGAGATCGCCGCAGCATCGATCTCGGAGGTTCGCGCCTTCGATCCGCACGTTTTTCGCCGCGATTTCCCGATCCTCGACCAGACCGTCAATGGCCGCCCCCTGGTTTGGCTCGATAACGGCGCGACGACGCAGAAGCCGCAGACAGTGATCGACCGCCTGGTCCGTTTCTACCAATTCGAGAACTCGAATATTCATCGCGCCGCCCACACGCTGGCGGCGCGATCGACCGATGCCTATGAATCGGCGCGCGAGAAAGTGCGCCGCTTCATCAATGCGCCGAGCACGCGTGACGTCATTTTCGTGCGCGGCGCCACCGAAGGCATCAATCTTGTCGCTCAGGCATGGGGACGCAGAAATGTCGGCAAGGATGACGAGATCGTCGTCACCCATCTCGAGCATCACGCCAACATCGTGCCGTGGCAGCAGCTCGCCGTCGAGAAGGGCGCCAGGCTGTTGGTCGTCCCGGTGGACGACAGCGGTCGGGTTTTGCTCGACGAGTACGAGAAATTGCTCAGCCCGCGAACGCGGATCGTCGCGTTCGCGCATGTTTCGAATGCGCTCGGTACCGTCACCGCGGCGCAGGAAATGACGGCGATGGCGCATCGGCACGGCGCCAAGGTGCTGATCGACGGCGCCCAGTCGATTTCACATATGCCGATTGATGTGCAGGCTCTCGATGCAGATTTTTTTGTTTTTTCGGGCCACAAGATGTTTGCGCCGACTGGCATCGGCGTCGTCTTCGGCAGGGCCGGTGAACTCGAAGCCATGCCGCCGTGGCAGGGCGGCGGCAACATGATTGCCGACGTGATGTTCGAAAAAACGATCTTTCAAGGCGTCCCGGAGCGTTTCGAAGCGGGGACGGGAAACATTGCCGATGCGGTCGGTCTCGGCGCGGCCATCGACTACCTGAACGGTATCGGCATGAGCAATATCGCCGCCTATGAGCATGAGCTCCTGGCCTATGCCCTGCAGGGACTGTCAACGGTGCCGGGTCTCAGGCTGATCGGCTCGCCACGCGAAAGGGCCAGCGTCATCTCTTTTGTGCTCGATGAGTGCAAGACCGAGGACGTCGGCAAGGCGCTCGACCGCGAAGGCATCGCTGTGCGTGCCGGCCATCATTGCGCCCAGCCGATCCTCCGGCGTTTCGGCGTCGAAGCGACAGTGCGTCCTTCATTGGCGCTCTATAACACGACGGAAGACATCGACGCGCTGATCGATGCGTTGCTGCGCATTCAAAGCGGACGCGGTCACGCGCTCTATCGCTAATCGCCGGTCGTCTCGCTTCGAAGGCTTTAAGCGGAGATAAAGAGATCAGATTCGTATTTTTCAGACTGGGCTTTTCAGGGAACTCTCTTTCAATAATCGCAATAAATTCGCGTAATACATGCTAGCCGCGAATGACTAAACTGCCTCATCGGGTCGAGGGGCAGGAATGTCAGACGCGGATCAGAAAATAAGGCAGGTGCGGGAAGACTCCAGTTTGGAGACCGAAGCGCCTTCCCCTCGCTGGAATCTCGATGCCATCGTTTCCGAGCTGAGATTCTCCCGCGAGGTTAGCCACAATATCCGGCCAAAGGGGATTTTGCGCCAGTCGCCGTCGCGCGACGCGCTTTCCAGGATACTCGACGATCTGTCGGCGGCGCTGTTTCCGACTCATTATGGCCAATCGGAGCTGGGCCGCGAGAACATCGACTATTTCGTCGGCGACACGTTGAACCGGGCGCTTGTGACGCTGGTCGAGCAGGTTCATCGCAGCTTGTTGTTTTCCGGCGATGTTCGCAGCCATAGCGAAGTTTACAGCGATGCGTTGTTACTCGTGCGCGAATTCGCCGCCGAACTCCCGACGATCCGTGGCGTTTTGGTCGGCGACGTGCGCGCAGCCTTCCAGGGCGATCCCGCCGCCACCAACCTCTATGAGATTTTGCTCGGCTATCCGGGGACGACCGCGATCATTTATCACCGTCTTGCGAACTCACTCTATCGGCGTGGGGCGCCACTCATCGCCCGTCTGATTTCCGACATTGCCCGTTCGAAGACGGGGATCGACATTCACCCCGGCGCCGACATCGGGCCGAACTTTTTCATCGATCACGGCACTGGCGTCGTCATCGGCGAAACGACGGTCATTGGCGAGCGCGTGCGCATTTATCAAGCGGTCACGCTCGGCGCGAGGAGCTTTCCGGCAGACAACAGCGGAACGCTGATCAAAGGGAATGCGCGTCACCCGATCATCGAAGATGACGTGGTGATCTACGCTGGTGCTACGATTTTGGGACGGGTCACGGTTGGCCGCGGCTCGACCATCGGCGGCAATGTTTGGCTCACGCACAGCGTACCGCCCAACAGCCATATTTCGCAGGCGCAGACTCGCACCAGCGAGCGTGCGGACTAGGTCAAACCCGATCGCGTCATTATGGATCTTGGGGTCTTAAAATGGTTCTTCCCGATATCAATCCGCTTTATTCGGTCTCGGGATTTTTTGTCGGCGTCCTGGTTGGATTGACGGGCGTCGGCGGCGGGGCGCTCATGACGCCGCTTCTTGTTCTGCTGTTCGGAATTCATCCAACCACGGCCGTCGGTACGGATTTGCTCTTCGCCTGCATCACCAAGACCGGCGGTACGTTTGTCCACGGTCTGAGCAATACTGTTGATTGGAAGATAACCCGGAGGCTGGCCTCCGGCAGCGTGCCGGCCACGGCGCTGACCTTGCTTCTGCTGGCTTATTTCAACCACGGCAGCGACGAAGGCGCTTCCGGATTGATCACGACGGTTTTGGGATTCGCTCTAATCCTGACAGCGATCGCGCTGGTTTTTCGTAAGTGGATTCTCGATTTTTTCGCGACGCGCGTCGGCGAATTTAAGGAGGGGCGGGCGCGGATGTTCACTGTCGTGCTCGGCGTTTTGCTGGGCGTGCTGGTGTCGCTTTCCTCGGTCGGAGCCGGTGCCATCGGCGTCACTGTGTTGCTGATCCTCTATCCGCGGCTCCCCGTGGCGAGAATTGTCGGCTCGGACATTGCCCATGCCGTACCGCTCACCCTCATCGCCGGTGTCGGTCATTGGTTTCTCGGTTCTATTGATTGGTCGCTGCTCGGCTCGCTGCTAGTCGGATCTCTGCCCGGCATCGCCATCGGCAGCTACATTACCGCGCGGATTCCGGATCGCGTGTTGCGGCCGATCCTTGCCTCAACACTAGCGGTGGTCGGCGGCCGGCTGGCATTTTGAGTGTTGCACTTGTGCCTTAGTAAGTAATTGAAATCAGACGTCGTGTCCTGAAACTCGTCAAGAAAGGTCTCCTTAAGCCTGCCCTTTCCTAGAGTCGAGATTAGGGTGCTAACTTGAGCCCCACATTCGTAATTTGCGCAAGGGCTAGACTGCCCATGCAAGAAACACTCACGAGTGAGAGAAGAATTGCTTGGCGCTAAATCGATAGAGGCGCGCATGATGCCGCTGACGTTCGCCATTGATCGCTGCAATCCGGCGATTCTTCGTGGGTAAATTTGCGGGTGCGCAACAAAGCGGAGTCCTATTCAATTGATTGTCCGTCACAATTTCCGGCTTTGTACACAGACACTCCATCCGTCCGCGGATGATTGCAGAACTGAGTGCACGTGCTCGCCCAACTTTCCGATTGATGATTGGACCGACTCGCTCAGGTCGACCGGTGATGTCAGTTTTTGACCCTTAGCGGACATTCTGAGCAAGCTTTGGCGAGCAATGTCGGCACCGGCAATTGTCGTCGGGCCTCCTAGGCGCTCTTCGCGCCCTCCGTCTCCCGCACTGCTTTCAACGCCACGCCCCACCAAATCAGATGGTCGAACATCGCCTTCCGGCTTTGCACCAGGTATTCCAGACGTTCAATGCGGCGCCCTTCTGGACGATGCCGAGGTAAGGCTCCATCCCGATGTTCACTTCCTGCTTGATCGGCGCCATCTGTAGTTCGATAGCCCGCCACGCAGGGTCTCAATCGCGCGGGCGGCGCCGACGCCACCGTAGCCAACAAAAGCGATGGGCTTGCGTTGCCACTCGAGGGACGCGCTGTCGAAAGCGTTCTTGAGAACCGCCGCGGGACCGTGATTGTATTCGGCGACCGTTGCAATAGAACCGTCGAACTCGCCGATACGTTTACGCCAAGCCTCCGCCTGGGGCTCCGCCAGTATAGGCCGGCGGTGCCGGCTCATTGAAGAACGGCAGCTTGTAGTCCCGGAGATCAAGCGTTTCGAGCTTGAGATCATTCAGCGCGGCCGCGCCGTCGAGCAGCCATTTCGCCGGCATATCGGCGAACCGGTTCGGTCTGGTGCTCCCGATGATCATTCCAATCTTCAGCATGACTTCTCCTCAAAAATGGCGGCCAAATAGTATCTGGCACCGCCACCGCCCGAGCGACCTCAGGTGCTCGCGGGTTGATCAAGAAAGGCGTATAGGGCTCGGATTCTTTCATGGTCGAAGACCGCGATGTCCATACCCGTGACAACCGGTGGGGCTCCGGCAGGTCCGAACTGCCACCGCAAACGGCCAAGACCGTGATTGAGCTGCGCAGGCCCTGCCGCGCGAAACACGAAACCGGGAGCATCCTTGAGAATACTCTCGATCTTCGCGTTGAGCGCTTCCCGGCCGTTAATCTGCTCCTCCGCCTCGAAAAACGTGCAGTCTGCGTTGTAGAGCTCAGCTATCGCGGCCGCGCGTCGTGTGGAATCTCGCTGCCCGAATACCTCGAGCAGGTTCCTTTCCATTAGGGTAGCGAGTGCATCGCTCATCGCAGATCCTCCCGCTCAGAACATTCCGTTCGGGTTGGCGCGCGGAATGTTCGGCGCGACCATCGGCACCGCGTTTTCGGATCGCCAACGAGTTGCAAGGTGTCCCAATGTTCGATTGCCTTGCCGTCGGCGTCAAACTTGTAGATGTCGACGCCGGCGATTCCCGTATCATCCGGATCATCGTTGAAGAGATTCAGAAAGTTGACGTGTGCCCATACATAGTCGCCAACGGCGATAATGCGGTGGACGACGACGCGGGCTCGGGCGCGTTCCCGTGTGACCCGACCGAAGAACTGACCTAGCGCGACCGAACCGTCTGCGATCAGCGGGTTGTGCTGGATGTATGCGGGGCTGACGAATTTGGCCGTGGCCTCCTCGGACTTCTTCTTGTTGACCATCAGATCGTAGAGGGCGAGCACATTGTTCTTGTTGCGAACAGCACGGCTATCTTTGACGTCAATGATTTCAATCATGGCTGGCTCCTTTTGTAACAGGATGATTATCAAGCGGACCTAGCTCAGACCGGCGAGTTGGAGGCGCAACGCATCTTGCTCGGCGTCGGATTTCTCGCGAACGACCCGGAGCATCTCTTCGGCGTCCGCTCCCACCGGGGCGCGGCTCGGCGCGGGCGTTTGCTCGGCCAGCTCGATCACTCTCCGGGCGGCGGCGGCTGAGTCGAGCCCACTGTTCTGCATGCCGTTGAGAGCGCCAGCGAACGATCCGAAAGTTTGCCCGTAAAGGTCGCGCTGTTTGGGCGTCATCCCATCGGCCACCCGCTTGAGGGCCGCAGCCGTTTTCGCGGGGCCGCCGGTTTTCATATTGCCTGCGGCCGCCACCACAACATCGATGCCGAACCGCTTGAGCTCGGCGCGGTAGACGGTAGCAAACACCTCCATCGCCGCCTTCGATGCGCCCGATGGTCCGTTGAACGGCAGCGGGACGCTGGCGGTCCAGGTGCTGACCTGAACGATACGGCCACGCGCCTCGCGAAGCGCCGGCAAGAACGCGTTCATGACCGACAGGGCACCGAAAACATTGACTTCGAATTCGTGCCGGATGGCGTCGAGCGGCAAAACTTCCAGCGGTCCTGGCGTGAGGATGCCTGCATTGTTGATCAGGAGATTCAGGCCGTCATCACTAAGGGCGTCGGACACACCTGCGGCCCAGGTCTTCACGGCCTGCTCTTTGGTGATGTCGCAAACGGCCAGGCTGACACGCCCACCGGAGGTGTCCTTCAAATCCTGAACTTCCGCAGGAGAGGCCGCCGTGCCGAAGAGACATATCCTTTGGCGGCGAGCCCGAGCGCGATATCGCGGCCAAGGCCGCCGCCTGCGCCCGTGACCACTGCGGATCGGCCGGAATGTTCGGATGCAGGTGCCATCACGCGTCTCCCATCGGGTTGTTCGGGGCGGGCGTTCCCCAACCCCCTGGACCGGTTGCCGGTCGACGGTTATAGGACTAATGTTCCCCGTGGCGACGCACTAGCCTCATCAATTGGCTATCTGTGTCGCGAAAAGTGGAACGGTCGTCTTGGACCTGGAAGACCTGCAGACGTTTGTTGAAGTGGCCGACGCCGGCGGCGTATCGCGAGCCGCACGCCGGCTCGGTGTGTCAAAATCCATCGTCAGCCGACGGTTGGGCCGGCTTGAAACAGAGCTTGGTATCCAGCTTCTGGCGCGGACGACCCGCGGTGCCGCGCTCACCGAAGCGGGCGTGACGTTCCGTGACCATGCCGCGCGGGTCTGCACCGAAATGGATCTTGCGCGAGAGACGATCCTCCCCGCGGGTGATCTGCGCGGCAGATTGCGGGTCGCTGCGCCCCTATCTTTCGGTCCCACGCATTTGGCGCCTGTGCTTGCTCAGCTCGCGCGTAGACATCCGCGCCTTCAGGTGCACGCGAGCTATAGTGACCGTGTCGTTGACATGGTCGGCGAAGGTTTCGACTGCGCAATTCGCGTGGGTTACCTCAGCGACTCGAACCTGATCGCACGGCGGATCGGGCCCATCCGTGGAAAACTCGTCGCAAGCCCCGTATATGTCAGGGAACATGGTGCTCCCGAAACGCCGGGCCAACTCCTCGCGCATCAATGTCTCGTGCAAGGCACCGAGACTTGGCAGTTCATTGACGGAGACAAGACGATCGCCGTGCATCCGCAAGGTCGATTCAAAGCGGACAACGGTGTGGCTCTTGCTGCGGCAGCCGTCGCTGGGCTTGGCATAGCGGCGCTACCGGATTTTTTGACAGAGAAAGAGCTCGCGTCTGGCGCCCTGGTGGCGCTGATGAATAGCTGTCCGCCCGCTGAAGCTGGGATTTTTATTGTCCGACCACCGGGGCACCACCCCGCACGAAAGGTCCGGGTCCTTACTGAATTGCTGATTGAGCATTTTGGGTAATTTGATCGAACAAGGTCTCGCACAAAACGTGCCCACCTTCTCGACGCAGGTCTCTGGGCGCACACCATTTTGCCCGCGCCAGCCTTTACATCATTGGTCATCTGCGCGATCCAGCCTTGTCGGTAGAACGCATCGCCAGCGCGACCGGACTTTCCGCCGGGCACCTTCACGAAGTTTTTCGCCGAGCTACCGGCGCAACGATCGGCGACTATATCCGCGCCCAGCGATTGGAACGATGCCGCCGTGATCTCGCCGACCAGAGCCTGCGGCACCAAAGCATCACGTTTATTGCCCATCGCTGGGGCCTCTCGGAAGGCAGCAGCTTAAGTCGCGCATTTCGCGCCGCCTATCAGACAAGCCCACGGCGATATCGGCAGGCCGGCACCCTTGCCCGGGAACAAATCGGCCCGCGGTCGCGCGTGGCCGTCGGCACGCTGGTCGTTCGTGAGAAAGGGGCGCCGCGCGGCTCCTGAATCTTGCTAGCCGAACATCGGGGTCGGGAAGTGGAGCTGAATCCCGGCGACGCCTCGGGCATCCAAGATTGCCCTGCGATGTGCCCCTGGCGGCGGCCCGCCTATCGGACGAACGGCGATTCGGTTGCGTTCAACTTGCGCGGATCCATTCGCGCGCCGGTGCGGCGTCGGCCGCTGAAAAGACCTTCGTCATAATCGGCATGAAGAGACTAAAAAATAACGCCGAGTTCTTGATCCATTCGACATCGGTGACGATGGCGACCCGCTCCCAACGCATGAGATGTGTCATTCCCACCTTGAAATCTTCCCATGCGGCGCCTGGGGCGAAGCCGGTGAAATCAGCACCGGTTTCGTAATAAAGGCGAATTTTGTCGTGGGCCTGCAGGGCGTGCCGCACGGTCGGCACGAGAACCGCATCGTAATCCGCGGTAGTGACCCAGCCGTGGCAAATGACGGCGACAATATTGTCGGGAAAATCGGTCAGTTGCTCAATCATTGGCACGATCCGTACGGCTGCGGGGCAATTGGGTTAAGCATAATGATTGCCGGAGGCGATCGACGCAACCCGCATCCGGGACGAAAAACCGGAATATGTCGCGCTTCGGAAGGGCGCCGATGCGTAAGCTGGAGCAGCTACGCTCGTCGCACCGGTTGCAGTCACGGCGGCGCGACCGCTCGGCATCCCGGCTTGGGGCGGCAGCTGCCGGCCGTTGCCGGTAGAGTGAAAATTAGAGGTTAAGCGGAGCAGTCCAATATAGCGCGAGGAGCCACGCAGCTAATGCCGCTACAAATAAGCCGAAACCGGCTTGGGCAAGCCAATGATCTTTCGGCGCCGCTCTGTTGATGCGAGTTGACATACAAAACAGTATGGACTCATTGGCAGCGTAGTCGAGTTGAATCAGGAATTAATTTTAATTTCCCACCGCAGATGACCTCCAAAATCGTCTAAAATTCTCACCGGCCGGCGCCGAGGTCAATCCGATGAAAGCATCGCTCGACGATATTAAAAATAAAACCGAACAAGACCCGCTGGTTTTTGATCCACGCTTCATTGCGATGTCGCCGGACCCTTTTCCGGCTCTGAAGGCGTTCCGAGAGAGCGATCCAGTTCACTGGAGCACGAAACTTTCCGCCTGGATCTTGACGCGTTATGACGACGTACGGAAGGCACTGAAGGTGCCGGATTTGTCGGCCAACAGACTGCAGCCATTCTTCGAGCAGCTGCCGCAAGGCAAGCGCAGCGCAATGGCGGATCTGATCCGTTACCTATCGTTGTGGGCATCCTTCCGCGACCCGCCGGATCATAGCCGCGTTCGCGGCATCCTGAACGCCGCGTTCCCGCTGAAAATAGTGGAGGACTGGACCCCCAGGATCGCAATCATCGTCGACAACCTCCTGGATCGCATGGAGCAACAATCGAGTCCGGAACTGATACGCGACCTCGGCTTCCGGCTGCCTTGGACGGTGATCATGGACATGCTCGGCGTCCCTGCGTCTTATCTCGACGAGGCTGGGCGCTGGTCGAATGATATTGCATTGTTCATCGGCTCTTCACAAAACGCGCCGGACAAATACGAGCGAGCGCAGGAGGCGACGCGCCGAATGAAGGAGATGCTTGTTGCTATCGTGGCCGACCGCCGCGCTCATCCCCAGCAAGATCTTCTGAGTGTCCTTATTCACGCCGATCAGGGGCGTGGACCGCTGACGCATGAGGAGGTGCTGGCGACTTGTATTCTATTGATCGTCGCCGGCCACGAAACGACTGCCTTGTCGATCGGCAACAGTGTTCGCACGCTGCTCAGACATCCGGAGCAACTGGAAAGATTGCGCAGTGATCCTTCGCTGTTGTCCAGCGCGGTTGAGGAATGCCTGCGTTTTGAGGGGCCGGTCGGCTCGGTGGGCCGCGTCGTTGCCGTCGACCATGAGATGCGAGGAAAACATCTGAAAAGCGGGGATAGAGTCTTCCTGATGATCGGCGCGGCCAATCGGGACAATAGTGCTTTCAAGGATCCCGATATGTTCGACGTGGGTCGAACGCCTAATCCGCATCTGACCTTCGGCGGCGGCCTGCACTTTTGCCTCGGCGCCCCGCTGGCACGATTGGAGATCAAGTTGGCCTTGGACAAGATGATTCGGCGTTACCCCCAAATGGGGCTTATCGACCGACCGTTGGAGTGGACCAATACATTGGTAATGCGAGGTCTTAAGGCTTTGCCGCTCAGGCTGGAATAGTAGCAGAAGACATTCTCTCGTCAGCAATCAACGCGGGCATTTTACAATAAGCGTCCACTCTTTGATAAGTGCCGCACGTTCCCGCCGTTTGCCATCAAAGCGCAATCGAGCCCCGGCGAGCGGCATTTGGCTATTCAGAAAGCGCGCGGAGCGGCCTCAGCTCAACAGCTGCCGTGTCCTTGTGGGCGGCATTGGTGCCTAATCTTTCGGCGTTGTCGCGGATGACAGATAATGTCACGCCGTCATATCATTGTTGAGTGGGCTGTCACAAAACTAGCCGGCCGGTCAAAGGGCGTCACAATGGCGGTCGAGAGAGGGTCGGCGCCATCTCGGCAAACGCCGCGGCGCAATTGAGCACGCGGAAAACCGGGCGGGTTCCGGTATGAGATTCCCGACGCGACTTATCGAGGGTTATCGCGCCTTTGTCGACACCCGCTTGCCGCTCGAGCGCAGCCGATACCACAAACTCGCCGAAACAGGTCAGCGGCCCGAAGTCATGGTCATCTGCTGTTGCGATTCGCGCGTATCCCCCGAAGTCATCTTCGATGCGCACCCCGGCGAAATGTTCGTGGTGCGAAACGTGGCCAACCTGGTACCGCCTTACTCCCCGTCCGGCCTCACGCATGGCGTTTCGGCGGCGCTTGAATTCGCAGTGCAGATTCTTGGTGTGAAGCACATCGTCGTGATGGGGCACACGCACTGCGGCGGAATCAGAGCGTACGCGGAGCATCAGCACCGGCTGGTTGCCGGAGATTTTATCGATAACTGGATGTCGTTGATCGCGCCGGCGGCGAAGTCGGTCGCAGAAATGGGCGATCTGGCGTGGCCTGATTATCTCGGTCGGCTGGAATGTGCGTCGGTTATTGCGACGCTGGATAATCTGATGACCTTTCCCATGGTGGGAGATCGGGTTCGTCAAAAGCAGCTTGAGCTCGTGGGCGCCTATTTCGACGTCGGCACTGGCGATTTGTCGGTGTACGATCCAAGCTCCGGTGAGTTCGCGCCAGTCTAAAACGCATGAGCAGCAAACGCCGGCGCCAGCAAACAAACACCCGACTGCGCGTTTAGAACAGCGCTATCCATTTTGCGGCGATGAAGATCAAGAGACCGACCAAACCGCCGACCAGCGTTCCGTTGATGCGGATATATTGCAGATCCTTGCCGACTTGCAGCTCCAGCCGATCAACTAGCGTCGCGCTGTCCCAATCCTGGACCACGCGTTCGATATAAGCGCCGATTTCGTATCGATAAAGCAACAGGAACTGTTGCGCGATGACGCGAATTCGGCGATTGAGATGCGTCTTGCGGGTCTCGTCCTCTTGCAACCAGGATCCGATGCTGCGAAGCGCCTGCTCGCAGGTACGGGCAATCGTGTCCGTATGAGCCGAGAATCCCGAATTGAGGCCACTTTCGATTTCAGCCCACAGCGTCCTCGCTTGCCCGATCAGCAGCGGGCTGGCAAGCAGCTCGGCCTTTATCCGCTCGGCTTGCACCTTTATTTGCGGGTCGGACGCCAAATCGGCGATGAGTTTTTCAACTGCCTTCTGCAACTCAATCCGCCACGGATGACGCGGATTACGCATCTCGCCGAGCGTGGTCAACATACCGTTGAGGACTTTTTCGGCGATCATTCTGTCGATCCATTTTGGTATCCAGCGCGAAGACTCCTGCGATATCTTGCGGGCCAGATGCTCTTTGTTCTCGGCGAGCCAGTCTTCGCCATAGTCGATCCCGTGCGCGAGTAATGCTTGCGCCTCTCCTTGGGCCCAAATAATCGCAAGCGCCTTCGACGCAAACGGCGCCGCCGGAATTGCCTCCAGGGCTTGCCGCGCCAGATTTCCAACCGACTTGCCGATCTGTGGCGCGGGCAACAGCCTGGAAATCCGCGGCACAAGTACTGCCGCATAATCTCCAAGCCGATTCGCATTCGCAGGCTCCGCGATCCATTGCGCCATCGAGCCGACCATGTCTATGCGCTCGAGCTTTTCGTTCATCGCCGACGGAGTCAGGAAATTATTGGTGATGAAATTGCCGAGTGCCTTGCCGATCCGGTCCTTATTGTTTGGAACAATGCCCGTGTGCGGTATTGGCAGTCCGAGCGGCCGGCGAAACAGGGCGACAATCGCAAACCAGTCGGCGCAGGCGCCGACCATCCCTGCTTCGGAGAACGCCCGCAAATACGGAATCCATGGCCAGTCGAGCTTGGCCGCGGTCGTCGCGATGAAAATAGCCGTCATCAGGACGAGCAGCAGAGTCGCCACGGTCCGCATGCGTCGAAGCCCGAGGATTCGCGGATCATCGGCGCTCTTGGGTAACTGCGGTGAAACCAACATCTCCGGCCCCATGAGCCCAGTAAACCGTTTCCGTCTTCGGAAAGCGATCTACCTCCGGCTCTTGCGCTGCGGCGCATGGGCGTCGTAGTGCCGCCGCACGACGGTTGCTCCGTATTGTCGCTCAAGCTGCCGTATCGCGAAGTGGCCCCGGGCTACGCGTTGAAAATGATTCATGAAAAGGACGTTTATGGTCGCGCCGCCGACCGCGCCGAGCACCGGCAAAGCGCTGGCGGCGGACCGTTCGGAAACGACGACGCCGAACCGGGTTGCGATTTCGGTCACTAGGCCGCTGACGACGGGTGCCGACAGACTGGCCACACTGCGTTCGGCGAAAATGCTGGTGGCATCGGCGGCCAATCTGCCGATAAGCGCGCGTGAAGCGTAATAGCCGATGTCGGTTCGCCCGGTGTCCACGTTGGGAGCACCCAGCGCGAAGACTTCGACGCATGCCAGACGCGCTTCCAAGGTCGACAAATTCTCGCCGTGATGTCTCGCGATGTCGGCGATTGCGCGGAGCATCAGGGTCGTTGTCACCGGCAGCTCGATCGGCAGAGCGGCGAGGCCGAAGAAACCGCCGACCCCGCCGCTGATGCCGGCGAGCACAGACGCCGCGCGCCGGGCGGGCGGTCGCTTCGACCTCGGCTCGATCGAGCGAATGGCCACGTTGAGCGATTTGAGGATCGCGTTCTCGACGACCCTATTGAAACGGTTCGACGCCGCCTTCGGCATCAGCCGCAACACGCGGTCAATGGGCCGGCCAGCATAATCCGCAAGCTGCGCGGCAAAGTCGCGATTTTCCAGATCGGCGATGGCGCGCTGAAGCGCTTGTTGATGGAATGGCTGCAGCTTGATCGTGGGTTCGGCCGGGATCATTGGTATCGCAGGATCGGACGAATTCCATTCAGGCTCGCGAGGATCGCCGAGCCATTGCTGATAAGTGCGGTAATTTCCGGGCTGATCAGGCCTCCAGGAAGTGCGAGCGCGAGCGCCAAACTGTTGAGGCCGGCAACAATTGCATAATTCTGGCGGATGAGGCCTACGGCGCCGCGTGAGATCTCCACGGCCTTCACCAGTTTCCATAAGGAATCTTCCATCAGCACGACGTCGGCCGACTCGCGCGCGACCTCGGCGCCGTACTTCATGGCGATGCCGACGTCGGCATAGCTCAGCGCCGGCGAATCGTTGATGCCGTCACCGACCATGGCGACCACGCTACCCTGACGCTGATATTTTTGGATCACTTCGGCCTTGTCTGCCGGAAGCATCTCAGCGTATTGGCGCGAAAGGCCGAGACGCCCGCCCACCGCATGAGCGACTACCGCGTTGTCACCGGTCAGCATGATGCTGTTGCGGACGCCCATCCCGTGTAGTCGCTGGATGACCTCCCGGCTCTCGGGCCGGATTTGGTCGGTAAACGGCACCAACCCGGTAAGCGTCCCGTCGACCGCGACGTAGATGCAGGAATGACCCTGTCGGTCGAGTGCTGCGCGATCCGTTTCCGCCGCCCGAATGTTGATCTCGCTTTGCCGCATGAACCGTTCATTGCCGACGTGGAGGTAATAGCCGTTGACCTGGCCTTCGACGCCGAGGCCGATGCGATATTTGGTTTCCTCGCAATAGGGAATGTTGGCGCCAAGTTCCTGGGCTTTGACCCGCAGGGCCTCGGCGACCGGATGTTTAAGGCGTGTTTCCGCCGCCGCCGCGAGGCCGAGCAAATGCCGTCCGGTCATGCCTCGCTCGTAGCTGATCACGTCAAGGACGACTGGCGAGCCGTGAGTGAGCGTTCCGGTCTTGTCGAAAATCACCGTATCAACTTCGGCCAGGCGCTCCATATGCGCGCCGCTCTTGATGATGATGCCGGCGCGCGCGGCGTGGGTCATGGATGCCAGCACGGCGGTGGGCGCCGCAACCCGGATGCCCGTGCCGTAATCAATAATGACGAGCGACAGGAAGCGGTTGAAATCGCCGGACAGTGCTGCCGTCCCGACCGCGAGACCCAATGTAGGCAGGACCAGGCGGTCGGCAAACTTCTCGGCGTGGTTCTGCATCCGCGTATCGCCGACCGGAGCGGACTCGACCAGCCGCGCGATCTGGCCGGCCGTAGTGGATATGCCGACGCGTATGGCACGCACGGTGAGCTGACCGTCGCGAATGACGGTCGCCGCGAACACGGCCTCGCCCTTCGCGCGCATGACCGGCAATCCTTCGCCGGTGATGGTCTTCTGGTCGATCATGGCGTGGCCGTCGAGGATCTCGCCATCGACCGGGATGATCTCTCCAGGGTACACGACAACCTCGTCGCCGACGGCCAGTTCGGAGGCCGGGATTGAAGTGACGACATTGTCGCGAATGACCCACGCCGTCTTGGTTTGAAATTCGAGCAGCTCGCTGATCGCGCGGCGCGAACCGGCGGCGGTCAAATCGCGGATCCAGTCGCCGAGCTTGATCAGCCAGGTTACGATCGCGCCGGCCATCGGATTACCCTGGGCCAGAGACGCCGCGATCGCGAGCGTGTCGAGAAAATCGACGTTGAGCCGGCCTTCTCGCCGCCAAACGCGCCAAGCCCGCAGCGCGATGGGATAGGCGTTCCATAACATCAGCGGCATGTTGACCGCCGCCACGACGGGATTGGCGCTAAACGCCACTAACAGCGACACCGTCGGCAGGCCGAGGGGGGTACGCCTCCAGAGGGGCGGGCGGACGGCCGGAGCGGGCACGGACGACGGACGGCGGACGCCGGGCGGCGCTGTCTTCTGATCCACGAGCGCTCGCAGATCGTCCAGGCTCATCAGCGAGAGCCGGCCAAGTGTGGCGCGGAGCACCCCTTCAAAACTGACGTCGTATTCGATGACGAGGCTGGCGCAGGCGAAATTCAGGCGAGCGCGTTTAACGCCTTGCTGCGCTTCCAGCCAGATGACCGCCGCTTCGGCGAGCTTTTGTTTTCGGGCGAGCGACGGCAAATACAGGCGAATGCGGCCTGACATGAAGTGCCGTACCGAGAATTCCATCGCGCTGAACTCCCGATCTCGTCGATCCTGGGCTCAGCCTACAATCCGCACCGGGGCCAGGCTCGGACCGGAATTTTGTTGGTTGGCGTGCGACTGCCGCTCGTGCATCTCGATAAAATGGTTGACCGTGAAAATGGCGAGCGTGACCCAAACCGGCGTGGCGGCGGTCGCTCCGACCTCCAACACGGTCAAGCCGATGATTCCGACCGCAAACACGATTTTCAAATCGATAGTATTGTTGGTCGCGAGTTTGATTTCGCGATCGACCTTTTTAACGAAATCGACGACGGCGCGTGCCGTATGGGAATGACCGGCGAGGAACTCCGCCTCCGCCGCGATACTGCTGGTCAGTTTGTCGAGCTCTGTCTCGGCGCCGTGCGCGGGAGTAGATGCGTGTGCGTCGAAATGCGGCCGGAATGAACCGTGGAATTCGTCGTGGAGATCCGTATCGTAGCGGAGTACGACGCTTCCGGTCGTCGGGTTGGTGACGATCTCTTCGATTCCGGGAATGACCGCGAAGACTTCGCTGACCTGCTTTAACAGGTCAGGATTGCCCTTGCCGGCCGGAATTTTCATTCGCACCCGGCCCGGCACCTGATGCTCGATTTTGAGGTTCATCTTCGGCATGAAATTTTACTCGCAGCGAAGGTAAGCGCCCGGCCCGCGGATCGGCGGCGCCGCACGCGCGGCCGGGTGGACCGCGCCGAAACGTACAAGATCGCGCAAGTCCGTCACCGCGCTCAATCGGGATCGCCCAGGCATCGCGTCAGGCATTTGAGCCTTTGCGTCAGCTTTGCTGTCCGCTGGCGGCGGTGACCTTCGCCGCCGGATCGACGTCGCCTTCGGCGTGCACTTCGGCAACGATATCGTGGACCTGCTCGTGAGCTTCGGCCATCATCTCGCGAGTCTTCTGGCTAATTTTGTAAGCGCCGCGAACGGTCGATCTGAAAAGCGGGTTCAATGCCGCGCCCATTTTCGGGAGATATCGCGGCACGCAAACAGCCACGACGCCGAGAGCGATCCCCGGCAACAACGCGGCCTCGAAAGCTGCAGCACCGATCCCAACGACGGCGACGGTCGCTACGGTCGCTACGATATCGCCGCCCTCTTCGGCGCCTTGCTCGGTGGTTTCGGTCTCGGGCGTTTCGGTCTCGACGTGTTCTGCTGAACTTTCAAGACTGCCATTGCCGTCTCTTTTGGATTTCGGCATGTGACTCTCCCCGCCATGTGGCAAAAGCTATGATCCAACGGGCAAATCCCGTGCCAGATACCGTTCGTCGGCATGCGGGCTTTTCGTGGACTGGCCTACCTTTCCCATTTTTTGTGACAGTCTGAACACATGCGGACAATAGCCCGGTAATTACCCCTTTTGTCTCCCGGACCGAGCCGATCGCCAAGAAAGCCAAAGCATTGATTAAAAATAAGAATCGCTCACGTCGCACCTTCGTCACGTGGGCGAACCAAATTTGACTGTGAGGCGAGCCGCCTTCCATGACCTCCGAAGCGGGCAGGTGCCAATGAACGACAAGTCGAAGGATGACCATCACCTTGCGCAGCGTCTCCAGGACGAGATGCTCGAGACCCTGGATGAAGAGCTTGAGCTCGAATTCGCCGATGTCATGCGCGACGCTGTCGTTGGCCACGGCGCAGACGGACGGCCAAAAGACAGCATCGATCGCCGCGTCTATTTCCGGGAACTGCTGCGGTTACAGCGCGAACTGATCAGATTGCAAGATTGGGTTGTTTATCAAAAGCTTAAGCTGGTTGTCCTGTTCGAGGGCCGCGACGCCGCCGGCAAAGGGGGCGTGATAAAGCGTGTAACCCAGCGGCTGAACCCGCGGATCTGCAAGGTCGTTGCGCTGCCCGCACCGACCGAGCGCGAGATAACCCAGTGGTATTTTCAGCGCCATGTGGCGCATTTACCGGCAGCCGGAGAAATCGTCCTGTTTGACCGCAGTTGGTACAACCGGGCGGGTGTGGAACGAGTCATGGGGTTCTGCTCTGAGGCGGATTGCGAGGAGTTTTTCCGCACCGTGCCGGAGTTCGAGCGGATGCTCGTGGGGTCCGGCATCATCCTGGTGAAATACTGGTTCTCGATTACCGACGAGGAGCAGAATTTCAGATTTTTGATGCGCGTTCAAGATCCACTCAAACAGTGGAAACTCAGCCCCATGGACTTGGAGTCACGCCGCCGCTGGGAGCACTACACCCGCGCCAAAGAAGAAATGCTGCAGCGTACGCACATTCCGGAAGCCCGTTGGTGGGTGGTTGAAGGCGTCGACAAGAAAAGGGCCCGATTGAATTGCATCCATCACCTGTTGCAGCAGGTTCCCTACGGTGACGTTCATCACGAACCAATTGTGCTGCCGGAACGGGAGCATCAGCCCGATTACGCGCGCCATCCGGTTCCGCAGGAGTTGTTTGTGCCGAGGGTGTATTAGGCGTCCGTGCGGCACGTCGCCGATAAGGCGCGCCCCGGTCATGCTCGCACAGCCGACATCCTCAAAGAATTGATTTTCTGCGCGGCAACCTTCAGGCGGGTCTTGGCAGCAGCCTTGCCGGCGTCGGGTTGGGCGTGCGCTCTTTCGACGATCCATAATAATTCCAGGCCATTTCATGGCCGAGATAAACGAAGGGACCGAGCACAAAACCGGAGGCCGACAGCGCCACCGCGGTGGCGAGATCGCCGACGACCACGAAGTTCGTGGTGAAATCCATCGCCGTAGCGATGGTGCGAAACGTGATTGTCTTGGCCAACGGGCGGCTGATGGTAAATCCTTTTTCCGCGGGGAGTGACCTCCCAGCGTCAGGTCTGACGGCCAGGAAAATCTTGAGATGAACGCGCTCGTCGGAAGTGCCGAAATAATTCCAGGCCGTCTCGTGAGCGAGATAGAACAGCGGCCCGGCTACCAGAGCGAATGCCGATAGGCCTGCCGCCGTGGCAAATTCGCCGAGCACCACGTAATTCACGGTAAAATCCAGGCTCGTGACGATCATCCGAAAGGTGATGGTTTTGACGATCGCCTGTTTGAGCCCCAATCGGGCAGGGGCGGCGAGTAGCGTCTTGACCTTGGGCTTGCCGGGACGAGTGAACTCGGTTGGCCGGCTTGCCGCTAAGTTGACCAGCGGTCGCAGACGCCGACGCAGCCCGGAAAGGTACTTCGGCACGTATTTGGGCGCCAACACTGCGGCGCCGCCGATCGCGATACCGGGGAGCAGCGCAACCTCGAACAGCGCGATGCCCGCCGCGACCACCCCGATTGTTGCAGCCGTGACAACGATATCCCGCTGCCGCGAGGGCCTCGCTTGGCGGGCGGCGGAGCCGGCGGCGGGACCGGCCGTTGCGGATCGGCGGCGGAGATCGGCCCGGTACTTCGAGACGGTATTATCTTTCTTCATCGGCGCCTGCTTCGGGCTACGACCCAAATAAGCATATAACTTGCGCCGCGTTACGTTTGAATGTCCTCTATCGGCCAGCACCGGAGATATTGGCCGAAAATTCACACTCGGATATCCTCGTTGCGGGCTTGGGGCCTCGCGCCCCGGTTGAGCAGGTCACTGGGGGCATAAAATGCGTTTGATCTACCTCGCTGCCGTATGTCTTTTGGTATTGCCGGTTGCGGCCGCCATCCATGGCTATGCAGTCGATGCAAGAGCGGGAGACGTCGTCGCGGATACGGACATCATGCGCAGCGCAACCGGCATACGCGGTCTGCCCGGGCTGGCGGACCCCACATTAAAGTCCGGCAGTCCCGCGGTGCCGCGAAAGCGGCCCGAAAACATGATCCGTCTCGCTCAGTCCCAGCAGCCCCTAACCACCGGCAACCCGAGCGTCGCGCCGTTCAAATGGGTCGGCAGACTGGTTACTCCGGCCCCAACCAAACAGCATCCCAACGAAGTGTCCGAATGCACCGGTCAATTCATCGGCCCGAATATCGTGCTGACGGCGGCCCATTGCCTGCGCGATCTGCCGGATAATCCGACGGGTCCGTGGTACGACCTGACCAAACAAACCTTCACGCTCCAGTACCAGGCCGGCGTGGGCTCGCAGATGTTCAAAACGGTGTGTGGAGCGACCAATCCGCAGTGGGTTTTTCCGCCGAATTACGCCCAGATGACGGCCCCTCAGAAGGATGCCGTCATAGCACAGGCATCCCAGCATGATTTTGCGATGCTCCTTGTCGACGGCAACAGTCCGACCGGCGCGATGCCGTATCAGACCGACTGGAAAGGCAAATTCAACGGCGCCGTCAAGGTCGGCTATGCGGGCAATATTCTGGACGAGGAAGTTGTCCAGGAATCCCGCGGCATCGTATTTTTTGCAAACGATATACCGATGTTTCCGCAGTCACTTCCGAACCTCGTCGTGCAGTGGCAGAGCGCCACCGACTTCACCAATGGCAGCAGCGGCGGCGCCTGGGTCGCCAATTTCAGCAACAGCGAAGGCGCAAACTCCAACATACTGATCGCCGTGACCTCGTTCGGCAACGACGCCTACCCCGGAGCGACGTTCGGGGCTTACCTGACCGCGGCGGAGTTTAATCCGCTGCTCAATTTTGTCGCCAACGGCTGCAAGTGACGGCCGCCGTCGCCGGCCGTCCTTGGGAGCGGTCCTAGCTCGCTCGCTTCCACGTCAGCTGAACGTTGCCGTTGGGGCTTTCCACGACCAATTCGTCGCCATTGAACGCGAGCTTTCGTTTCAAATCGCGCCCGTTCTCGTGGGGCAGGCTGCTGCCGTCGATGTGGATGGTCATCGAGCTGTCGGAGTCGTTGACGGTGTATGTGCCGTAATACGAGATGTTACGCGCCCGGCCGCCGCTGAGCACAATGACCGAAAAATGACCGTTGGCGTCAAACGTCATGGTGCCACGCGGGTTCTCTCCGTAGGGCGCTGTCTGGTTTAGCAGCACCGAGACAAGCTCCCAGTTGCCGATCAACTTGGTCTTGATCGAAGTCGTCGGCGTTTGCGCGAAAGATGCCGTCGCCCAGCCGATCGTGGCCAAGAAAACGAGCAGCGATGCGGCTGCTACCATTGCGCGTATTTTGGTCTTCATGTCCGCGTCCTATCCGCTTGCCGTCGGGCTGGCGCTCCGTTTCGCGAAAATTATAGGCCGTATTGCGGCCATCGAACCAGAGCATTTCGGCTGTGGTGGGAGAGGTGTCCGCAGGGTGTGAGCGGGCGCACCGCGGCTTGGCCGGCGCGTTCGGTGGAAGCCGCCGCGGCGGAATTCGGCCGCGAACACGATCGCCGGCAATGCGGCCCGTAAAAGCGTCTTTTTGCCGCAACGGCGATATGGCATAGTGCGTCTCTTGGGAACCATAACGGGGGGGTAAAAAATGCGCGTTGCGTGGTTTGGCTTGCTTCTAGGCTTGCTGACGCTTTCGCTGACGAACGCCGTCAACGCGGTCGATTGTCCGTCGGGACAGACCCTGTGTCCGGACGGATTGAGCTGTATATCGCCGGGTGGCACTTGCGCCACCGCCACAAGCACGGGTGATTTCGGCGCGCTCGCCGCCGGCATCAGTGGGGGTGTTGTGGGCGTAGGCTCAGCCTACAACTATCCGAGCCTTGGCTCTGCTGAATCGATGGCGCTCCAGGAATGCTCGCAACGTACCGCGAACTGCAAGGTGGTCGGGACGTTTTCCAACGGTGGGTGCGGCTATATCACGACCGCTGTGACGGGGACGTGCTGGGGCAGCGGTGAGAGCACGGCAATAGCGTTGTCGGAATGCCAATCGAGAGGGTGCGGCAACTGCCAGGCACCGATCGGTGGCTGCACCAAAAGACCCTAAGCCATTCTTCGCTTGTCGATCGAGTGCGCGGCTGAAATCCTTCAGCCGCGCCACTTTCCTTTTAGTGGGAGTTTCTGCGCGAGACCGGAGTGGACCATCAGCGGCCATCCGGCGTGCGTAGCCCGAACCAGGCGTCGCGCACCTGATGGTAATGCACGACCGGATCGTAGATTGCGACCGGCAGCCGCAGCTCCTGCGCCGAGAGCCGTCCGACCGCCGATAGCAGGCTGTACGAGGCGACCACGCGATCGTGTTGCGCCGTGATCAAGCTCACGCGTGCGTTGACCAGCGCCTGCTCCGCGTTAAGGACGTCAAGCGTCGTGCGTTGACCGGCGGCGGCTTCATTGCGAACGCCATTGAGCGCCCGTTCCGAAGCGTCATTCTGGCGAAGCGCCGCTTCCACTTCCGCCTTGGCGGCGATCAACTGTCCCCATGCTTGCACCACATTGGCGCGCGTCTGGTCCCGGACTTGATCCACGTTCAGACGTTGCTGCCCGACCGTTTCCTTGTCCAGGCGGATGGCGGAATACTCCGCGCCGCCCTGATAAATCGGAACCGAAAGATTCAACATAGCCGTGCCCAGGAACAGGTTGGGCGTCAGGATGTTTGGGTAATTTTGCTGTTGCACGCTGCCTTGCAAGGCCAGCGTGGGCAACAGCGCGCCTTCCGCGATCTTTACTTGCAGCTGCGCGACATCAACGCCGTACAGCGCCGCTGTTACCGAGGGGTTCTCCGCGGTACCGACCGCAATCGCGGCATCGAGCTTGTTCGGCGACAGCCGGTCGACCGGCGAAGCCGGAGCGAGATTCGACGCCTCGACGCCGATGACGCGCCGATAATTTGCGCGCGTGGTCATCAGCGTGGACTCGGCGGCGTGCAAACTTGCTTCGCCCGCGGCCAATTGCGCCTCCGCCTGCGCCACGTCGGTGGCCGTCACTTGGCCGGCCGTGTATCGATTCTGAGTATCCTTCAGGGTGCGCTGCAACACACGAATATTGTTCTGCTGCACCTCGAGGTTGGCGGTATCGCGCGACATATCCATGTAGGCGGTTGCGGCCGCCAATAGCACCGACTCTTCCATCACCCGCAGCGTTTCGCGCGCCGCCGACACCTGGCTTTCCGCCTTGCGCACCTTGTTGGCGGTCTGTTCGCCGTTGAACAGCGTTTGCGTGCCGTTGAGCCCGAACGAATAGGGATAGGTGGTGCCTTTGACGCTGTAGGTAACGCCGTTCGGCAGACCTGGCGGGATCGGCGGAATGACTCCCGACTGGTTGGTAAATTGCTCCGCCACCGAAGCAGTCGCGGAAACGGTCGGCCGATACCCGGAAAGCGCTTGCGTTACGCCCTCGTCGTTCTGGCGGACGATGGCGCGCTGCGCGTTGAGCTGCGGATTGTTCTGATAGGCTTTCGCCAGCGCCGACTCCATCGTCTCGTCGGCGGCTTGCCGCGCGGCGACCGCGGTCAATGCCATCAGAAGCGGGATGGTGGCTACAACGACGCGCCGGACCCATCCGGCCGGCGGTGATTGCGATCGTCGTCGACCCCCGGGAACGATAACTCTACGCCTCACAACCGGCCCCAATTTGCGCGGCGAAACCTTAACGTGGGGGTATCCGCCTTACAAGGTTGAGGCCGTCTCGCGCATTGTGCGCGGGCCGCCCGATTCTGGGCGCGCGAGCATGCGCAGTTCCCGCAAGCCGAGCGACAACGTGGCCAGGACAAGCGGCAGAACGAAATAAAGCGCCCGGAACGTCAGTAACGCCGCCAAAAGCTCCTCCCGCTGAAATTGGGGAAGGCCAATCAGCATCGTGGCCTCGATGACGCCCAGCCCGCCGGGCGCATGGCTGACCGTCCCGAGGAGCGTGGCAATCAGAAAGACGATCAGCGGGGCGACGAACCCGACCGCCGGGCTGGCCGGCAGAAGCGCGTACATGGCGAGCGTCACGAAGCTCAGGTCCAGTGCGCCAATAGCGATCTGCACCAACGTCGAGCGGAGATTGGGCAGCGCAATGCTCCAGCCGGACCAGCCCGCCACGCGCGGCCGCGGCGCGAGCCACGCAAGATAGCAGCCGATGGCCAGTAATCCGGCCAGCCCGATCGTCCGGTTTATCCATGGCGGCAAGTGATCGAGGACAGTCACCGCTTGCGGAGCGTAGGCGATCGCACCGCCGAGCAGCAATGCGTTGCCGAGCCAGAACGTCATTCCGGTCACGAACGCGATTTTGGCGATGTCGATGACGGTGAGGCCCCAGGCCGAATAGATGCGCAGCCGGACTAGGCCACCGGTCAGCACGGCGGCACCCAGACTGTGCCCGATGGTCGAACTGGTGAAGCTTGCCAGCGCGGCGACCGAGTAGGGGATATTGTTGCGGCCGATGACGCGCAGCGCAAAAAGATCGTAGAAAGTGAGCGTGACGTAGCCGGCGATCACGAAAGCACCGGCGATGGCGATCCTTACGATCGATTGTGCGTCGAGCGCGGCCAACACCCGGCCGGCATCAACGTCACGTAACAATCGATAGAGCGTAAAGGCAGCCGCGCCGACGATCGACAGGCTGATCGCTGCGCTGATGGTGCCGCGGCCGAGCCTGGACGTGATCGTCTGCGCGATGCTGCTCGTCACGATTCGCGCGGAACTTCTCATTGAACTGTAACAGGAGTGTTACGCGAGCAAATAAATCGGCGGCCGCAAAGCTGCCGCCGTCACACTGCTGAGACATTAAATAGCAATTGTTGTCGCAACTGATTCGACAACAAGGGGCGGTTTCGGCCGCGCGCCCGATGAAGGTTCTTGTCGCTACCGATGCGTGGCACCCGCAAGTCAACGGTGTGGTGCGCACATTGGGCTCGCTGGCGCGGGCAGCGGGCAAGCTCGGCGCTGCGATCGAATTTTTGTCGCCGGACGGTTTCCCGACTTTTCAGTTGCCGACCTATCCGGGCTTGCGCCTCGCGCTGCCGAGTCGCCGCGGGATCGCAGCGCGCATCGAGGCGGCGCGACCCGACGCCATCCACATCGCGACCGAAGGCCCGATCGGTTTCGCCGTGCGTTCCTATTGCCGGCGCAACAAGCGGCCGTTCACCACTAGCTACACGACACGCTTTCCCGAATATATTTCGGCCCGTTTGCCGATCCCGGAAAGCTTGGTCTATGCGGTGCTGCGCTGGTTCCACGGCGGCGCCAGCGTGACTATGGTGGCGACGCCGTCGTTGATGAGCGAGCTTTCACAGCGCGGATTTACGCACCTCGGCATGTGGACGCGCGGCGTGGACGTTGATTTGTTTCGGCCGGACCGCGCCATCGACCTTAACCTGCCGCGGCCGGTGTTCATGACCGTCGGCCGCGTTGCGGTGGAAAAGAATCTGGAAGCTTTCCTGTCACTCGATCTGCCCGGCAGCAAGGTGGTGATCGGCACCGGTCCCGCCGAGGCGAAGCTCAAGCGCGACTTTCCGGACGCAAAATTCCTCGGTCCGCTGGAAAATGGAACGCTCGCGGCGCATCTCGCAGCGGCCGACGTTTTCGTTTTTCCGAGCCGGACCGACACATTCGGTATCGTGCAGCTCGAGGCGCTGGCGAGCGGCGTCCCGATCGCCGCTTTTCCCGTCACCGGCCCGAAAGACGTGGTTGGCGACCATCCGATCGGCGCATTGGACGAAGACCTTCGCCGCGCCTGCATGGAGGCGCTTGCGCTGCCGCGCGACGCCTGCCGCAAATTCGCGCTCGATTGCTCGTGGGAAAATAGCGCGCGGCAATTCCTCGGCCACGCCCGCAAGGTGGCCGCTGGCGGTAATCGGGAATTAGAGACGGCGATGACGATGACGGAAACCGCGCCGGGCTGACCCTCGGCGCGGATTGTTGCCCCAACGATCTGGAACCAAAGGATCCGACATGGCTAACCTATCGCACGCGGAACTCGACAAACAGACGGTCACCAAAGCCTATGCGCGATGGGCGCCGGTCTACGATCTGGTGTTCGGCGCGGTGTTCGAGCGCGGCCGCCAGGCGGCGATCGAGGCCGCCGAACGCGTCGGCGGCCGCATTCTTGAAGTCGGCGTCGGCACGGGTATCTCGCTTCCGGAATACTCGCGCGACTGCACCCTGTGCGGCGTCGATATCTCCGAGCCGATGTTGCGCAAGGCGCGGGAACGGGTCGCCGAATTTGGCTTAACCAATGTTGAGGGGCTTTGGGTGATGGATGCCGAGCATCTTTCTTTCCCCGACCAATCCTTCGATGTCGTGGTCGCGCAATATGTGGTTACGACGGTGCCGAATCCGGAAGCGACCCTTGACGAATTCGCCCGCGTGCTCAAGCCGGGCGGCGAGATCGTGCTGGTGAGCCGCGTCGGCGCCGAGGCGGGATTACGGCGCTCGCTCGAGCACTGGTTCGCGCCCGCGGCGCGCAAGCTCGGCTGGCGGACGGAATTTTCCTTTGAGCGGTATGCCAGCTGGGCAGCCCGAACCGAGGGCGTGCGCCTCGTCGAACGGCGCGCTATGCCGCCGCTCGGACATTTCTGCCTCATCCGCTTTGCCAAGGAGGGCGGATCGGCCGCCGCCCGTCCGGCCGCGCTGCCGGAAATCTACCCGGCGACGCGCACAGCGCACTGACCGGCGCTCGCCGCCGATAAATCCTAAATGCGACGTTCTCTTCCCTGTCACAGGGGATTCACCGAATCGCCATACCCGGAACGGATGACCTCACGACGGAGGATAGACATGGACGGTTTTCTCGCCGCTTTACGCACGCAGCGCTGGGACGATCATCGTTATTACCATCACAGCCGCATCAATCAGTCGCTTCACCTCGTTAGTGCGGTCAGTTTCTTGTTTTCCTATGTGATGATCTTCAAGGATCCGGCAATTTCGGCGCTGGCCGGCTGGCTGGTGGCGATGACCACGCGCCAGTCTGGGCATTTCTTTTTCGAGCCGAAGACTTATGACGAAGTCAACGACGCCAGTCACGAATACAAGGAAGAAATAAAGGTCGGCTACAATCTGCGCCGCAAGATCGTGCTGCTGGCGATCTGGGCGGCCTCGCCGCTGCCGCTTTATTTCGATCCGACCTTCTTCGGGTTGTTCACGCCGGCGACGGACACCGCCGGATTTATTCGCCATGTGGCGGAAATCTGGCTAGTCATCGGCATCGGCGGCGTGTTGTTCCGCACCGTGCAACTATTCTTGATTAAGGACATGCAAACCGGATTGGTCTGGGCAACCAAGATCCTCACCGACCCGTTTCACGATATCAAGCTCTACCACAAGGCCCCACTCGCGCTTTTGCGCGGTGAGCTTATCGATCCGGGTATCGGCCGCGAGGTTGCGGAGTGGGACGGGGGAGAAGCCGAAGAAGCGCCGCACCTGACTTGAGTGCGGCGAAAAGCGGCTAATGCGGGTACCGGACCGAGAGCAGGCGGCGGGCGATCATTTCCCGAAGGATCGTCCGCTTGATGGATTTGTCGGTCAGTGCCGCGTCTTGCCACCACCAGCCATCTTCGTTCATCGCGCGCGCTGCGGCGGCGAAGCGGTGCGCAACGGCGTCAAAATCCGCCTCGCTGTAGTCAAGACTGAAGATAAGCCGGCCGGTTCCGATCCAGCCCAGTGCCAGGCCTTCGGCGCGCAGATAATATTGCAGCATCCAATTGTAGCGCGACGGCGTGCGGTAGCAGACCGTCCAGACCGACGACATGTAGGCGACTTCGACCGGCACCTCTTCAGCGGCGAGGCGTTCGTTGAGGCGGCGTGCCCGTTCGGTCCAGATCCAATCGACGTCCCGGTAGATCGCCTCGCCCTCAGAAGTCTTAAGATGGCGCAGGAATTCGTTCATCGCACCCATCACGTAGGGGTGCGAATTGAATGTGCCGCGGGCAAAGCAGATATCGGCCGGCCGATCTTCGCGGAACCGTTTCATCAGATCGGCGCGCCCGCACACGACGCCGATCGGCAATCCGCCGCCGAGCGTCTTGCCGTAGGTAACGAGATCGGCGCGCACGCCGAAATATTCCTGCGCGCCGCCGCGCGCGAGGCGGAAGCCGATAAACACCTCGTCGAAGATCAGCACGATGCCGCGTTCGGTGCAGACGTCGCGCAGGCGGGACAGCCAATCGGCGTAAGCCTCCCTGTCGAAACGCGCGCGCCGCGTGCTGTCGACGAGCGCGCCGTCACTTGGCGCGGACGCGTTCGGATGCAGCGCCTGCAACGGATTGACCAACACGCAGGCAATATTGCGCCGCGAGCCGATCACGCGCAGTGCATCCTCGGACATTTCGGTCAGCGTATAGGTTTCGTGCGCCGGCACGGGGTTGCCGACGCCCGGTTGCACGTCGCCCCACCAGCCGTGATAGGCACCACAAAACCGCACCAGATGCGATTGCCGCGTGTGGTAGCGGGCCAGCCGCACCGCCTGCATCACCGCCTCGGTGCCGGACATGTGAAAGGAGACTTCGTCGAGGCCGGAAATTTCTTTGAGCAGTTCGACATTCTCCGCGATCAGCGGATGATAGGTGCCGAGCACCGGGCCGAGCTCGCGCACGCGCGCGCAGCCACGCTCGACGGCGGCTTTGTAGAAGTCGTAGCCGAGGACGTTCACTCCGTAGGAACCGCCGACGTCGTAGAAACGATTGCCGTCGAGATCGGTGAGGGTGACACCGGAACTTGCTTGCATGAAGGCGGCGGAAGGCAGGTGCGCCCGCACGTAGCGGCTGTATTGAAACGGAACGCGGTAAGCGTCGGTGAATTGCAGATCGGAGATGCTTTTGGCTGCTTCCGCCGTCTGCCGGATGGTTTCGGCAAAGCGCGCCTTGTAGAGCGCGGACAGCCGCTGAAAGCCGGCGCGGCGGCGCGCGGCAACATCCGCGGGTGCGCCGTCCGAGCAAAAGAAACGCTCCTCGTCGTAGTCGTAGAACGGAACCAGGGCGGCGAGGCGGCGGGAGAGACGCGCGTGCCCGGTGAGCGATTTATGTTTGGCCTGCGAAAGCTCGAAACGCCGCCGCAGCTTGACCAGCGAGGTCGCGAGCGCCGCGCCGCCGACCCCGTAGAACGCCAGCATTTTCATGGCCAATGCCATCGGAAAGCGGTTTACGCCCCGGATTTGACAGCGCCATGACGATCCGCTCGCAGCTGCTGCGCGTATTCGAGCAGGAAGACATCAACTTTCTTGTCACCAACCGTATCCCGCGGCGGCTGACTACGCGGTTCATCGGATGGTTCAGCCGGATCGAGCAGCCGTTGATTCGCGACCTGTCGATCGGCCTGTGGCGGCTGTTTTCCGACCTCAATTTGGTAGAGGCTAAGAAGGCGCAGTTTCGCAGCGTCCACGATTGCTTCACGCGCGAACTTAAGGACGGCGCGCGCCCGGTCGATGCCAGGGCTGATATTCTGGTCAGTCCGTGCGATGCGATTGTCGGCGCCTGCGGTCCGATCGCCGGCACCGAAGTCTATCAGGCCAAGGGCTTTCGCTATTCGCTCGATGACCTCGTCGGCGATCGCGGGCTCGTCGAAACGCATCGCGATGGCTGTTATGTCACGCTGCGGCTGACGGCGAGCATGTATCACCGCTTCCACGCGCCGCACGATTGCCGCGTCGAAGGGGTGGTCTACATTTCCGGTGATACCTGGAACGTCAATCCGATCGCGCTCAAACGCATCGAGCGGTTGTTCTGCAAGAACGAGCGCGCGGTGATCCGGACGAAGCTTGCGCCGGGCGGTCAGCCAGTGACGCTGGTGGCGGTTGCCGCCATTCTGGTCGCGAGCATCCGACTGCACTGTCTGGACACTCCCTTGAACCTCGCGCATCGGGGTCCGAACGTGATGGCGTGCGATGCGCTGTTCCGCAAAGGCGACGAACTCGGCTGGTTCGAGGATGGCTCGACCATCATCGTGTTCGCACCGGAAGGCTTTGCGCTGTGCGACAACGTGCGCGACGGCGCCGTCATTCGCGTCGGCGAGCCGCTGATGCGGCTGTCCTGACCCGACGCTCAGCTTGCCGGCTTCGGGATCAGTGAGTCGTCGATCTCCCGCGCCCGCCCATAAGCCGGACGGGCGCTGACGCGCTTCCAGTAGCTCTCGAAAGCCGGGCGCTTTTCGATGGTTTTGAACGCCAGGCCGAAGCCGATCTGCGAGCCGGCATAGACGTCGGCCGCGGTAAAAGTGTCGCCGGCCAGATAGGTGCTGGCCGAGACCGCCTCTTCCAGCGCCTTCATAACCCGCTCAAAGCTTCCGTAACCAATGGTGCCCTCCCGCTCGGGCGGCACCACGAACCCGAAATTCTTGTTGGATACCGCGGCCTCGATCGGTCCGGCCGCGAAAAACATCCAACGGTAGTAGGGCGCGCGCATACGGTCGCCCGGCGAAGGCGCCAGCTTGGCTTGCGGAAATGCATCGGCAAGGTAGGCGCAGATGGCGCCAGCCTCGGTCACCACAACATTACCATGAACCAGCGCCGGCACCTTCCCCATCGGATTGACGTCGAGGTAGCTGGGCGATTTCATCGTCGTCCCGTATTCGAGAATCTCGGTGCGATAGGGTTGACCGACCTCTTCGAGCATCCAGCGCACGATACGGCCGCGTGATCGCGGATTGGTGTAAAAAACGAGCTCGTCGGCCATGGCCGTTCCTCCCCTGCTCGAGCTTTTCCCGTTGTTATATGGGCTGGCGCAGTGTCGCCGGCAATGATGCCGTTCAGTCGGGCGCGCGCAGCCGATAACCGATGCCGGTTTCGGTCAGCACGTATTGCGGCTGCTCGGGATCGGTCTCGATCTTTTGCCGGAGTTGACGGACGTAGACCCGGAGATATTGGGCGTCGGTCAGATCGTCCCACAATTCGCCGAGTAGATATTTATGCGTGAGTACTTTGCCGGCGTGCTGAACCAGCACGCGCAATAGGTCGTATTCCTTGGGCGAAAGTTTCACCTCTTTGTCGCCGGTCTTGACGATGCGCCGCACGAGGTCGACGGAAAGGTCGCCGACGCGGAAGACCGGCCGCTCGCCGTGGATTTGCAATTGATGGCGCAAAGCGGCGCGGATGCGGGCGAGAAGCTCATCCATACCGAACGGCTTGGTGACATAGTCGTCGGCGCCGAGATCGAGCGCCTGAACCTTGCCGGCTTCGTCGCCGCGGCTCGACAGGACGACGATCGGCACGCTCTCATTGCGGCCGCGGATCATCCGCAGCAGATCGTGTCCATGCGCGTCGGGCAAACCGAGGTCGAGAATGATGAGGTCCGGCTTCTCGCCGAGCAGATCGAGCGCCGTCTTGGCGTTGGGTGCCTCGATCGTTTGATAACCGTGGGCGGAGAGCCCCATGCGCAGGAGCTTACGGATCGGCGGCTCGTCGTCGATCACCAGGACGCGGAGCGGGGCGGCGTTCATGCGGCGGCATCCAGGCCTTGGCGCTCCCGCGGGATCGGCAAGGTGATGGTGAAGGCGGCCCCGCTGCGATCGGTGCGATTGGCTGCGACGATGGTGCCGTGCATGGCTTCGACGAAGCCCCGCGAGATCGCAAGCCCTAGGCCGGTGCCGGCGCGAACGTGATCGGATTTCTGCGCGCGGTAGAATTTATCAAAGATATGGTCGAGATCGCTGACCGGGATGCCGCCGCCTTCGTCGAGGACACGCAAGCAAACGGAATCGGCGTTACGCCAACTCTGGACGCGGATCGTGGTGTCAGACGGCGCGTATTTCGCTGCGTTGTCGAGCAGATTGAAGAGGACCTGTTCAAACAGCACGGCGTCGAGTTCGAGCATCGGCAGGTCCGGCGCCAATTCAAGCTCGATCTTGTGATGCGAAAGGATGCGGCTGGCGCGGCGCAACGTGCTGCCGACGATTTCGCCGACGTCGTGCAGTGCGACGTTCGGCGAGATGGCGCCGGATTCGAGCTTGGTCATGTCAAGCAGATTGGCGATGAACCGGTTGAGCCGCTCGGACTCGTCGATGATGGTAGCGAGCAGATCGGCCTTTTCGGCGTCGCCGAGCTTGCCGCCGATGTCCCGCAGAGTGCTGGCCGCGCCGAGAACCGCAGCCAGCGGCGTCTTCAGGTCGTGCGAGATCGAGGTAAGCAGCGCGGAGCGCAGCCGCTCGGTCTCGGCCGCGCGCTCGACCCGATCCATCTCTTCGACCAGGCGCACGCGCTCGATCGCCAGCGCGCCCTGGTCGCGCAGGGCGTCGAGAAGTCTCCGCTGGTCCGGCGTGAGCATCGGCCCGGACTTGTCACTGTCGATGCCGATGACGCCGATGGCGCCGCGGCCGGTATGCATCGGCAGGAACAGGCGCTTGGCGCCCGGCAGCGTGTCGGAGCCGCGGCCGGCGGCGCGATCGCTTTCCCACGCCCATTTCGCAGCGGCGAGGTCGGCTTCGTCGAGGATATCCTCCGGCGGATAACCGGCCTTCACCGCGACCGAACCGTGCTCGGGCAGGAGCAGCACGACGCGGACTTTGAGCATCAGCGCGGTTTGGTAGGCCATGGCCCACAGCACGTCGTCGAGCGTGCCGGCACCGGCCAGCTTGCGGCTGAACGAATAGAGCGATTCGGTCGCGCGGGCGCGCTCCATCGCCGCAACCGTCTGCGTTCGGCCGCGGGCAGCAACGGTGGAAACGACGACGGCCACTATCGTAAAAAAAATAAAGGCCGCGATATTGGTCGGATCAGCGATGGTGAAGGTGTAGATCGGCGGCAGAAAGAAAAAATTGTAGCAGAGCGAAGAAGCGACGCTTGCGAGCAGGGACGGCCACAGACCGTAGCGGACCGCGACGCCGACCACGGCGGTCAAGAAAACTAGATCCACGTTTTCGACACCGAACCAGGGCTGAATGATCGCCGCGAAAGCAAGCGCAAGCGCTACCGCGAAAAGCGCCAACACATAGGGCTGCAGATCAAAGCCTTCATCCCGCTCGGCCGCGCGCAAAGTCTTTTTCGGGATCGGCTGTCCGATCGTATCGCCGGCGATGACGTGCACGCTGATATTGCCGGAGCGGCGAACCAGGTCGTGGACGACGGAGCCGTGCAGGATCTCGAACCAGCGCGTGCGCGCCGATTTGCCGATAATGATTTGCGTCACATTGTTGGCTTGCGCGTAACCGATGATGTCGGCGGCGATATTGCGGTCCGCAGTGGCAAGGGTCGTCGCTTCGCCGCCGAGCGCTTCGGCAAGGCGGAGCGTATCGGCGATGCGGTCGCGTTCTTCCTCGGTCAGCTGCAAGCTGCGCCGGTCCTCGACGTAAAGCGCGATCCAGGGTCCGTGCAGACGGTCGGCAAGCCGCTTGGCATAACGGACGAGGCCGGCGCAACGCGGGTCGTCACTGACGCAAACGAGGATGCGCTCGCCGGCCGCCCACGGGCCGGAAATGGCATGCGCCTGCATTTCGGTGAGCAGCTGTTCGTCGACGCGATCGGCGGTGCGGCGCAAAGCGAGCTCGCGTAACGCGGTGAGGTTGGCGGGCGAGAAGAAATGCTCGAGCGCGCGCTCCGCCTGCCGCGAAACGTATACTTTGCCTTCTTTGAGCCTCTGGATCAGATCGTCCGGCGTGAGGTCGATCAATTCGACCGCGTCGGCGCGGTCGAAGACGGCATCCGGCACGGTCTCGCGCACGCGCACATGCGTGATCTGGGCCACTACGTCGTTGAGGCTCTCGATGTGCTGGATGTTGACGGTGGTGTAGACGTCGATGCCACGGCTCAGCAACTCCTCGACGTCGAGATACCGCTTTGGGTGGCGGCTGCCTTCAACGTTGGTATGCGCCAATTCATCGACCAGGGCGATCTGCGGCCGCCTGGCGACGATGGCATCGAGATTCATTTCATCGAACCACTGGCCCTTGTATTCGAGGCGCCGGCGCGGAACGGCCTCCAGCCCCTCAAGCAGCGCTTCGGTTTCCCGACGGCCATGCGTCTCGACTATGCCGATCACGACGTCGTAGCCGTCTTTCCTGCGGGCGTGC
>CAYVPC010000002.1:0-50133 GCA_964453555.1 uncultured Hyphomicrobiales bacterium
CGATCGATCTGCGCCGCGAGCGCCCGCCGCCCGGCCGCTTCATCGCGCCGTCGCTGGCCGGCGCGGTGCGGAATGCGATCGAGCGCGGCGAGCAGGCGTTGTTCTTCCTCAACCGCCGTGGCTACGCGCCGCTGACGCTCTGCCGCGCCTGCGGCTACCGTTTTTCCTGCCCGAATTGCGACGCCTGGCTGGTCGATCACCGCTTCCGCAAGCAGCTGGTCTGCCACCATTGCGGCTTCGCCATGCCGCATCCGGCCGAATGTCCGCACTGCAAGGCGGTGAATTCCTACGTCGCCGTCGGGCCCGGCGTCGAGCGCCTTGAGGAAGAAGTGCGCGAACTCTTTTCGCACGCGCGCGTGCTGGTGCTCTCATCTGACCTCGTCGTCACCATGGACCGGCTGCGCGCCGAACTTGACGACGTGGCGGCCGGCCGCTTCGATATCGTCATCGGCACGCAGCTCGTCGCCAAGGGCCATCACTTTCCGAAGCTCAATCTGGTCGGCATCGTCGATGCCGATCTCGGGCTGAACAACGGCGACCCGCGTGCGGCCGAACGCACCTTCCAGCTGCTGCATCAGGTGGTCGGGCGCGCCGGTCGCGACGCCGGCACCGGGCTTGGGCTGTTGCAGACCCACCAGCCCGAACATCCGGTGATGCGCGCGCTGATCGCGCAGGACCGCAAAGCGTTCTACGACGCCGAGATCGCCGCGCGCGAAAGCATGCACTATCCGCCGTTCGGGCGGCTCGCGAGCCTCGTCATTTCCGGTGAGGACAAACACGATACGCAAAGCTACGCACGCGCGCTGGCGCGCTCCGCTCCGCCGCTCGATGACGTGCGCGTACTCGGCCCGGCCGACGCGCCGCTCGCTTTGGTGCGCGGGCGCCATCGCCTGCGTTTGCTGGTCAAGGCGCCGCGCGCTTTCGATCTGTCGGCTTATCTGCGCGAATGGCTCGCGCAAGCGCCGAAAACCAAAGGCTCGATCAAGCTCGAAATCGACGTCGATCCGCAGAGCTTCTTGTGAAGCCCGCGCCGGTGGTTTTGAGATACCGGCAGCCAAAGCGGCGGGGCGATCCATTCGCAGCGTTTTTAGACAGCTTTTCATAAACTGTTAGACAGCACGCTTGTGCATTACTTAATTCCTGTTCGGCATAATCGCTGCGCCTCGTCCGCTCGCCTGGCGCCGGTCTAGCCGGTCATCACGGCCGGACGGATGGCGCGTTGAGCATCCGTGGATCCTATGCCGAACGAAGTTCTTGTGGAGCGCGGCTCCACCGCCCCGGACCAGCCGGACCTCCAGGCGGCGATCCGCGCCGAGCAGATCAAGGCGCTGTACCGGGCGCCTGCGATCATGCTGACCAACCCGGTCAACGCATCGATCCTTGCGGCGGTGCTCTGGCCAGCCTATCCGGCCTGGATTCTCCTGCTTTGGGTCGGGCTGTTTTGCGCTGTTGTGGCCGCGCGTTTCGCCGATCGCGCACGCTATATACGGCAAGCGCACAACAGCGGGCACGAGATCAACTGGGCCAGGCGTTATACCGTCGGCACTGCCGTGACCGGTTGCCTTTGGGGCCTCGCCGGGTCGGTCGTCTTCGTATCGCCGGATCCGGTCGCTCACGTCGTCGTCTCATTCGCGCTCGGCGGCATGACGGTCGGCGCGATTTTCCAGCAATCGGCGTATCTGCCGGCCTTTTTCAGTTTTGCGCTACCCGCCACCGTTCCACAGGTCGTCTGTTATTTCGCAAAGGGGGACCGGACTTCGATTGCGATGGGCCTGATGTCGGCGGCCTACGTCGTCGTGGTTGCGTTGATGGGACGCTATTTCAACCGCTGGATCGTCGAGAACTTGCAACTGCGACTCGACCAGGCCGCTGCCAATCGTGAACTGCAAGCCGCCGTAGCAAACAGCAAAGCCTTGCTTGGCGAAATCGAGCAGATCTATCGGTACACGCCGGTCGGTCTCTGCTTCATGGATACCAACTACCGCTACGTGCGCATCAACGAGCATATGGCGGAGATCAAAGGGCTCCCCGTCAGCGCGCATATCGGCCGCACGGTGCGTGACGTACTCCCCGGACTCGCGGACCGCATCATGGAGCTTTACCGGCGGGTCTACGAGCGCGGCGAGCCCGTGCTGAACGCGGAAATTCAAGGCATGGCGCCCGGAGCGCCCGGCGTACAGCGCCATTGGCTGGGTAATTTCTTCCCGTTCCGTTCCGAATCCGGCGAAGTGACTGGCCTGATCGGCGCGGTGACGGACGTCACCGAGCTCAAACAGGCGCAGTCGGCGTTGCGGGAAAGCGAGGAGCGCTTCCGCACCATATTCGACTCGGTCAACGATCTCATATTCCTGCATGATTTCAAAACCGGGGCCTTTGTTGAGGTCAATCAGCGCGCCTGCGAGCTGCTCGGCTACACGCGCGACGAAATGCTTGAACTGAAGATCGGCGATTTGTCCGAGAACAAGCCGCCTTACACCGGCCAAAATTTGTTGTCCGAGATGGAGAAGGCGCGATCCGGGGCGACTCCGACATTCGACTGGCGCGGCAGGGACAAGGACGGCCGGCTGTTCTGGGTCGAAATCTCGATGCGGCGCGCCACCTTCGGTGGACGGGATTTTCTGCTTTCGACAGCTCGCGAAATTTCCCAGCGCAAGGAAGCCGAAGATAAGCTTAAGCGGATGGCGCAGTTCGATCTGCTTACCGGCCTGGTCAATCGCGGCGTATTCGTCGCCGAGGTGGCCCGGGCGATCGAGCGCGCGCGACGGGGCGAGCAGGGCTTCGCGGTTCTCTATCTCGACCTCGATCATTTCAAGGACGTCAACGACACGTTGGGACACCCGATCGGAGACCGGCTGCTCCAGTCCGTTGCCGGACGGCTGCGGGCGAATGTGCGAGCGGCCGACACGCTCGCCCGCTTTGGCGGTGATGAATTCGCGTTGCTGATGTCGGACGTCGGCGATCCGACCGATGCCGGAGTCCTGGCGGACAAAATTCTGCAGATCATGAACGAGCCGTTCCCGCTCGACGGCAACCAGATCCATTCCGGGGTCAGCATCGGCATCGCGCCCTACGAGCCGGACGATCCGAACGCCGAAGCGCTGCTGGCGCACGCCGACGTGGCGCTTTATCGGGCCAAATCGGAAGGCCGGCACACCTATCGGTTCTTCACCAGCGCCATGGACGCGGAAGTGCGCAAACGCGTTGCCCTGACATCCGAGCTGCAGGCCGGCATCGCCGCGGGCCAGTTGTTCCTGGTGTACCAGCCGCAGGTGGATATGGAGACCAGCCGGCTCATCGGGCTGGAGGCGCTGATCCGCTGGAATCATCCGGTCCGCGGCGTGCTTTCGCCCGGCGAGTTCCTGCCGGCGGCGGAGCGCAGCGGTCTCATCGTCACACTGGGAAACTGGGTTTTGCACGCGGCGTGCCGGCAGGCGCGGCAATGGCGCGAAGACGGCGTCGCGCTGCCTCCGCTTGCGATCAATGTTTCGGCGCTTCAGTTCAAGGCGCCGCGCGAGCTGGAAAAAGAAATCGAGGCGGCGCTGGCGGAGACCGGGCTCCCGCCCGGATCGCTGGAAATCGAAATGACGGAAACCGCGCTGATGGGGACTTCAAGCGGGCCCGAAAACGTCGTCGAGCGGCTCCGCGCCCGCGGGTTGCGAATCGCGATCGACGATTTCGGCACCGGCTATTCCTCGCTGCTCTACCTGCGGCGCTTTCCGGTCGACCGGATCAAAATCGCGCAGGAATTCGTCAAGGATATCGGCATCGAGCCCAACGACACGGCGATCGTCAAGGCGGCGATCGGGCTGGCGCGCGAGCTTGGCATCGCCGTCATCGCCGAAGGCGTGGAAACGGCGGACCAGGTGCGATTGCTGCACGAGTGGGGATGCCGGCAGGCGCAGGGATTCTACTTTGCCCAGCCGATGCCGGCGGAAGATATTCTGCCGCTGCTGTGCAGCGGCAGCGTGATGCGCTGGCTGGCGGCGGGATCGATCGCGCCCAGGCGGCCGCGGCGCCTGGGTATTGCAAAGCCACGCCGCGCCCAGCCCGCCGCCAAGAGCGTCACGTCGCACTGAATCGTCATTCCGGAAGTCGCCAACGGGTCCGGCCCGAAGTGGCCGGCCCGATGACAAGCTCCGCGACTATCCGGAATCCATAATCACCGTCCTTGCAGAACGAACGCCGCGCGAATTCTTCCCGTCCTGTGGCTATGGATTCCGGGCTCGCCTGCGGCGCGCCCCGGAATGACAGCCAGTCGATTTCGATCCGCAGAGTTTTTTGTGAGGCAAAGCGACACGCTTGCTATCGCTTTTTCTTCTTCTTGCCCTTCTTGGCGAAAATCGCATTCCAGTTTTCCTTGTAGGCCGCGCTGACCGGTTTCTGGCCTTCGCCCCGGCTATAATTGGAAGGCGCTGCGGCGGCCGTTTCGCCGCCCTCGGACTTGGCTGCTTCTTTGGGTGCGTCTTTCGCAGCCGGACTCTTGACCGTCGCCGCGGTATCATTCTTTGCGGCCGTGTCCTTCGAGGCAGTGTCCTTCGGGGCCGGGTCCTTCGGCGCCGTGTCGGCTTTGGGTTTTTTGCTGTCGCTGGCCATCGTCTTTCCTACGCACCGGACTCCCGGATCGATTTACGCAGCAAGCGTAGCCCCGATTGGGCGGCGGCGAAATCCGGAAGGCTCGGCCGCCTAAGTAGCCCTTGTAAGACTTGCATGAGCGCCATTTTGCCTCGCAATGACGTGACACCGTACCGGTGACGAACCTTGACAATCGTCCCTGTTTCAGATACACATTCAAAGAATGTCGCTCATTCAGGACGCCTTCGGCCGAGGGTACTGACGCCGGAACAATATCAGGCGCGCTTTGCCGCCGAGAAGGCAAGGCTGGCGCGCGCGCCTATTGCGATATGTTCAAATTCTGGCGCGACTGTCCGTGCAAGCGCTGCCGCAGGACGCGCCGATGCAGCGGCGATCAACACGCCTGTCTCAAGCGGAGCGAAACCGAGATCGCCCGCGACGTTGCGTGGCAGGCGCGCCAGCAAATCCTGCAAGCGACGCCGGCAAGCGCCGGCCCGCCGGAGCGTACGGCGCGCGAGTTCCTGCCCGGCGACCTCTGCCGCGATGCCGGGCTTGACCGTCCTGGCATATCCGGCATCGTGCACCAATGACCGCGACCATCCAGATCATATTGCTGCTGCTGGCGGTGCTGGTCGTCGTCGCCATCGCGGCGCGGCGGCTGCACACGGCGCCTTCGATTCTTCTGGTCGTCGCCGGCATCGCGTTGGCGATCATTCCCGGCCTGCCGCGCATCGCGCTGGCGCCGGAACTGGTGCTGCTCGGGATCCTGCCGCCGCTGATCTATTCGGCCGGCGTCGCCATGAGCTGGCGCGAATTCCGCTTTAACCTGCGGCCGATCACGCTGCTTGCTTTCGGCTACGTCCTGTTCAGCACCTGCGCGGTGGCGGCAGCGGTGCACTTCCTGCTCGGCATGCCGCTCGCGGTCGGTTTCGTGCTCGGCGCCATCGTCGCGCCGACCGACGTGGTCGCGCCGCTCGCCATCGTCCGCCGGCTCCGCCTGCCGCGCCGGCTCATTGTCGTGCTCGAAGGCGAAGGTCTCGCCAACGATGCCACCGCCTTGATCCTCTACCGCTTCGCCGTCGCCGCTGTGGGCAGCGGGGCGTTCTCGTTCGGCCAGGCCGCCGGCACCTTCGTGCTGATCGTCATCGGCGAAATTGCCTACGGCATCGGCGTCGGCTGGGCGAGCCTGCGGCTGCGCCGCTGGGCGCGTGACCCGCGGGTCGAGATCACGCTGTCGCTGCTGACGCCCTATGCGGCTTTCCTGGTGCCGCAGCATCTCGGCGGTTCGGGCGTGCTCGCCACCGTCGCGTGCGGCCTGTTCGTGAGCTGGAACGGGCCGCTGCTCATACCGGCGGCGACGCGGCTACAGGGCATCTTCTTCTGGGACTTTCTGGTCTATCTGCTCGAAGGTTTTGTCTTCCTCGTCACCGGCATGCAGACGCGCACCCTGCTCGACACCAGCGATACCGTCCTGCTGCGCGACCTGCCTTTTGCCGTGCTGCTGACCGTCGCCGTGCTGGTCGTCACGCGCTTTGTCTGGGTCTATCCGACCGTTTACGTGCCGCGCTGGGTCAGCCCGGCGCTGCGCCGCCGCGATCCGCTGCCGCCGTGGCAGTGGTCGTTCCTGCTTGGCTTCGTCGGCGTGCGCGGCGTCGTCTCGCTCGCGGCCGCGCTCGCGATCCCGCTGACCATCGCCTCCGGGGCGCCGTTTCCCGACCGCGATCTTATTCTGTTCATCACTTTCGGCGTCATCGTCGTCACGCTGATCGGCCAGGGCCTGCTGCTGCCTTCGGTCGTGCGCTGGCTCGCCTTGCCGCACGACGCCGAGGACGAGCGCCGGCGCGAGCAGGATGCCGAGATCACCGCGCGGCTGGAAGCCCTCAACGTCTCGCAAGACCGCGTGAAGCGGCTCGCCGCCGGCGGCAACGTTCCGGCGGAAGTACTGGCGATCCTGCGCAGCCGTCACGAGCGTCAAACCGGGCAGTTGCCGCGAAATACAACGGATGGGCTCAAGGCCGCCGCGACCGCGGCGGAGCTGCGGGCGGAATTGATCGCCGCCGAGCGCGAATACATCTACCGGCTGCTGCGGCAGGGCAAGATCACCGACGAAGCGCGCCGGCGCATCGAGCGCGAACTCGATCTCGAGGAGGAGAGCCTCGCCTTTGCGCGCGAAAGCCAGGTCGACCCGCCGCTTTGACCGGCGGCGCGAAGGAGCGCAAGCCGGATTGAGCGGCAGCGTAATCCGAGGTTTAATCTCCGCGCGTATTTTGTCGAAGCGTCTCGCGAGGGGGAAAGATGTCGCAAACCATGCCGCCACTCGGCGCCAACCAGCAGTTTTGCCGAAGCTGCGGTCAGGTCATTTCCAGTCTGGCACCGACGTGCCCGCATTGCGGCGCGCCGACCGGCGTCAAAACGGCGCCAGCGGGCGCCAGTCCCAAGCTCCGCCTGGTGGCGCTGTTATTGTGCTGGTTCTTGGGGATCTTCGGAGCGCACCGGTTTTATGTCGGCAAGGTTGGAACCGGAATACTCCAGATATTTACATTGGGCGGTTTGGGTATCTGGACGCTTGTCGATTTTATTTTCATCATTGTCGGCCGTTTCAGGGACAAAGAGGGCAGACTCGTCGTCGTTTGGACCGACTGACGCTGCGCGGGCTCCGCGCGACGGCAGACGCGCGCCGCGTTCCCTCGGCTTGGCCGCTTATTTCAGCTGATCGGCAACCTTGTCGAGGCCGGCCTTGATGCAGGCTTCGTCCTTCTCGCCGCCGGGCGCGCCGGACGCGCCGGCCGCGCCGATTGTTTCTTCGCCGACCTTGATCGGCAGCGCGCCCTGGAATGCGATGATGTGGGACAGATGGATGAAGGGCAACGTTGGATCGGCCTTGACGCGCTCGGCCAGTACGCCGGACGGGCTGCGCAAGGTGCGCGCGGTGTAGGCCTTGCGGAATGAATTCTCCATGGTGTGCGGCGGGGTATTGTCGCCGCGCACCTGCAAGATGATCTCGCCGTTGCGGCCGACCACGGTCACCGAGACCGCGTAGCCGTTGGCATTGCAGGTCTCGATCGCGGTCTGCGCGATGGTCATGGCGATGGAGGCGGTCAGGTCCTTGTGAATGAGAAGTTGCGCGTCGGCCGGCGCGGTGAACGCGCAGACGCAGGCCGAGGCGGCTGCGATGGTGGCGAAACGAATCCCGGACGATGCCATGGTAATTTCTCCTTAGTTTTTCGTTCACCGTCCCGTTCCGGCCGGCGCCCGCAGATTAGCGCGTTTCCGCCGCGCCGTCAGCGCCGGGTCCGCTTGCGTTTCGGTGGCTGCTTCCGCTTGCCCCGCTTGCGCGGCGCGAATTTTTTGTGTTGCGCGATCGCCAGCGCCCGCTGAGCCCACGCCGCGAGCTCGTCGGGATCGTCGTAGAGGCGTTCGGGCAAGCGCCAATACGACAATGAGGCGCGACCGACGCGGCCTTCGCTTTTGGCGCGGGTATAGACGAAGGGCCGGCTGCCTTCGCGCTCGAAATCCGGGATGCTGGTTTCGTCCACCTTGAGGAAGATCGCGCCGTCGAAGACGAGCCCGAACATCAAGCCTTCGGACCAGATGCCGGCGCCGCCGAACATGCGCTTGACCGACACCGGACCGAATGGCGCGAACAGCTCGCGGATGAATTCGGGGTCCAAACGGGCGTCCTTGCTGCAACGGCCGGCGTGAACCTTATATACAACGGATCGCAGATCCGAGGAGACAACCAATGTCCGAGGTTTTTGCCGATCGCTACACCGCGCGGGTGGACAAGCCGATCGTGCTGTTTTTGATCGGCATGCGTTTCAACAGTCTTCTCGCCGTGCACAAATGGTTCCCGGTCGCGCTTGCCATGCCGCGGATGCTGGCGGAGCTCGGCAAACGCCCGGGCGCGGGAATGCTGTTCGCTCGCACTTATGTTTCCGGCCGGGTCATTCTCGTGCAGCAATACTGGGAGAGCTTCGATAAGCTTCTCGCCTATGCGCACGACCGGTCGGGGCGGCACTTTCCCGCCTGGGGCGCTTTCAACCGGGCGATCGGCAAGGACGGCACCGTCGGCATCTGGCACGAGACCTATCTGGTCGAGCCCGGCAAGAGCGAATGTCTCTATGCCAACATGCCCAGGTTCGGCCTTGCCGCGGCGGCGCAGCACGTCAAGGCGGAAGGCCGGCTGGCAGCCGCCAAAGACCGGATGAGCGTGGCGTGAAGGCGAAGCCCAAAATCCGCAAGACCAAAATCTATCTGGCCGGCCCGCTGTTCACTTTGGCCGAGCAGAAGTTCAACGTGGAACTGGCGCGCTTCCTCGAAAGCGAGGGTTTCGAAGTCTGGCTGCCGCAAGCGCACGAGCCGCGCCGCAACACCGCAGCGTCGATCTTTCAGATGGACGTGGAAGCGCTCGACCGGGCCGACATGGTCGTCGCCTGCATGGACGGCCCCGATCCCGACAGCGGCACCGCCTGGGAATGCGGCCACGCTTACGCCAGGGGCAAGCCGATCGTCTGCTACCGGACCGATTTTCGCATTTCCGGCGACACCAAAGGCGCGCCGTACAATCTCATGCTGACAGAGAGCGCGACGTCGCGGATCGAACTGCCGTTCCGCACCGGTCCCGCCGAATTCCATCGGCGCGTGCTGGCGCACATAAGTAAAGCCTTGCGCAAGTCTTAGCGGAAGTCTTGCGATAAGCCTTGGCGAAAAGCCGTCAGTCCGGGAAGTCGCTCAACAGCGACTTGAGCGCTGCCTGGCCGGCGCGGTTGGCCTCGGTCACGGATTCGAATAAGGACGCGGAGCGCTCAATCGGGCTGGTTCTGCCGGCGCGATAGATTTCCCACCGCCACGATTTCGGCGGCGGCGCCCGGTGCTTCACGACGACGGAAAAGTCTTCATGTTCGATCATGATGCGCCACGCTAGCACAAAATACGGCGCAATGGGCCGGGAACGGAGGGTTTATCGAAAATAAAACCGGGCCGAGACCGCTTACCGTGGGCGCGCGCCTAATCCATCTGCGGCCGCATCCGGTCCTCGACCTTGAAATAATGCCGCGCGTGGGCGACGAGTTGGGCGTCGCTTGGATGATCGACGGTTTCGACGCCGGCGATGATCTTCATCAGCCTCGGAGCGTGCTGATCGATGTGCTTGACCAGTGCGTTTTTGGCGTTGCCGGGTCCGCTAATGAGAACCGCGCCGGCGTCGGCGACCGCGCCGACGATGGCCTGAAAGAAATGATGATCCTCGGGGGCATGTCCGCTGCCGATCGAGTTGGCCTTGTGGTGGATGTGCCGCGTCGGATGGTCGGGATGCAGCACCAGGCGCTCGACCTCGGTCGGGTTGAAATGAAACACGCGGGCCTCGCGATGATCAATCCAAATGACCGCATGATAATGATGGGTGGTCATGGATTTAGGCCGGTTTGACCGACGCCGCGCCGATTCGAAGACCTCGCGCGGGGCGGTTCCTCATGAGGCTGCGGCCGGGGGCTCGACCAGGGTATTGGTGTTGTCAACGCTGTCATACACCGACACCTGAACGATCGGATGTGCGGTTTTGATTTCCAGCGCCGCCGATTGGGCGGCTTCCGACGTCTTGTAGGAACCCTTCGTCTGCCGGTCGACCTGGAGCAAGTACCGGCCGCTCTCCGGCCGCTTGCGCTGCGAGAACACCTCGACGAACTCTTTCTCAGAATCGTCCTTGGCAGGCAGTTTTATCTGGCGCGGGGCCATTCGCGACTCCTTTGTGGGGAATGCCCCTTATGTAGGCGTTTCCAGTCATAAGCGCCAGCGCAATCGGTGTCTTGCGGCGCCGGCAAGAAGCGATGGAACCCCGGGCGCTCAATGTTTGCGCGCGTCGACGCGGAAGCCGACGATGGTGGTTTCGCCGAGCGCCTTGGCTGCCTCCAGCCGGTGCAGGCCCTCGACCAAGACGAAACGTTCGCCGTCCGGCCGCACCAGTATCGGCGTTTGTTGCCCGCCGTCGAGCATGCTGGCGGCGATTTCGTCCACGCGCTTTTGCTCGAGCGTGGCGCGCCGTTTGATCGGCACATAAATGTCGGCAACTGCGAACGTCTCGCGCCTCATCGACGAGGAGGCTAGCACGTCGGGCGATCGCTTGTATGACTTTCCCGCGCTGATCGCCGTGCGGAACCGCCTCAGCGCACCTGCAAGACAAGCTTGCCGCGGAAGTGGCGCCGCTGGCTGACGCGATGCGCCTCTGCCGCTTCAGACAGGCGATAGAGCGTGATCTCCGGCGGGCGCACGGCGCCGGCCGCGACCAGCTGCACGATGCGCTCGAGCGGGGCGCGGGCGCGGCCGACCGCCGGGCGAAGCGAAGCCACATCGCCGCGTTCCGGCTTTGGCGCCTGCATCCCGGAGGCGATGAAAGCGGCGCGGCCGCCGGGCCTGAGCACTGCGAAGCATCTTTGCGCCACGTCGCCGCCGACGGTGTCGAACACGGCATCGCAGCCGCTCACCGCCTCGGTGAAATCGGTCGCGTTGTAATCGATGATTTCATCTGCGCCGAGGCCGCGCACATAGGCGACATTCGCCGCGCTGGTGGTGGTGATCACGCGCGCGCCGATATGCTTGGCAAGCTGGATGGCGAAGCCCGCGACGCCGCCGGCGCCGCCCTGGATGAGGACGGTCTCGCTGCGGTTCAGCTTCAGCGTCGTCTCGATGGCGCTGATGGCGGTGAGCCCGGTGAGCGCCAAAGCCGCGGCATCGATGTGCGGGAGCCCGTCGGGCTTTTTGGCGACGATCGCCGCGGTGATCGCAAGTTTTTCCGCATAGGCGCCTTCACGGCCGCCTTCGAGCACGCCGAACACCGCGTCGCCGGCTTTCAGATCCTCGACCCCCGCGCCGGTCGCGGCCACGACGCCGGAGAAGTCGCGGCCCAACACCAGCGGAAACTTCGCTTCCGAATACTGCCCGGCGCGCACTTTCCAGTCGGCGCCGTTGACGCTCGCCGCCACCACCGCGACGAGCACCTGGCCCGGCCCGGCGACCGGATCCGGCAGATCGCCGTATTTAAGGACGTCCGGTCCGCCAAACGCTTCGATGAACGCCGCTTTCATGAGATTCGCCTCGTTCGCGCGGCATCCTACATATTGAACGCAATCCGGGCTATGCTGGCCGGCGGGAGGAAATTACGATGGCGCATGGCGTTTTTATCGACGGCGTGTGGCAAAGCGAGTGGTACGACACCGCCGCGACCGGCGGGCGCTTCGTGCCCACCGAGCCGGTCTTCCGCAACTGGGTAACGCCGGATGGCGGCGCCGGTCCATCCGGCGAAGGCGGCTTTGCCGCCGAGCGCGACCGCTATCACCTCTATGTGTCGCTGGCCTGCCCTTATGCGCATCGCACCGTGATATTCCGCAAGCTCAAGGAACTCGAGAGCGTCATCTCGGTCTCGATCCTCGATCCGGTCATGGGCGATCACGGCTGGCAGTTCGGCGACGGGCCCGGCACGATCGCCGACACGGTCAACGGCAAGCAGCGCCTTGGCGAGATCTATCTGCTCGCCGACCCGCGCTACACCGGACGCGTCTCGGTCCCGGTGCTATGGGACAAAGAGCGCCGCACCATCGTCAACAACGAATCGCCGGAAATCATCCGCATGCTCAATTCGGCATTCGCGGCCTACACCAACGACCGCGCCGATTATTATCCTAGCGAGCTGCGCACCGAAATCGACCGCATCAATGCGCGCGTTTACAGCGACGTGAATATCGGCGTCTATCGCGCCGGTTTCGCCACCAGGCAGAGCGCCTACGAGGAAGGGTGCCGCGCCGTGTTCGCGGCGCTCGACTGGATCGACGACATTCTTTCACGCCAGCGCTACCTTGCCGGCACGCGCCTCACCGAAGCCGACTGGCGGCTGTTCACGACGCTGGTGCGGTTTGACGCGGTTTATTACAGCCACTTCAAATGCAATATCCGACGGATCGTCGACTATCCAAACCTGTCGAATTATCTGCGCGATCTCTATCAGGTACCGGGGATCGCCGACACCGTCAATTTGGATCACATCAAGCGGCATTACTATATGAGCATGACGGCGATCAATCCGACCCGCGTCGTGCCGATTGGCCCGCAACTGGATTTTTCGGCGCCGCACGATCGCGCGCGCTTTGCACGGCACTCTTGAATTCCGGCGAAATGTATTGCGACAGTTTTGTGAATGATTTGCTGCATTTCAAATAAACAAATCTGCGGTGAGTTCGCTTGACGACCGACAAAAATATTTCTGATATTTTGCGCTCGTTCCCTCAAAGAAAAGAGCGCATCATCATGTCTCGATCGGTCATCGCATTATCCGCCGGCATGCTCGCCGCAATCATCGTCGGCGCGCCGGCGCTCGTCGTGCCCGCGGCGGCGGCGGCGCCGATGTCCGATGCCGAGAAAGCCGCGATGGCGGACGCCACCGCCAAGTGCCGGGCGCAGGTCAAAGAGCAGGCGCAGTTCCATGAAATGTCGCTCTACGCGCGGCACAAGGCCGTCAAGAAATGCGTCAAGGACATGCTCGCCAGTCACTGAGGAATGCCGCCGGCGGCCGGTTTCCGGCGCCCCCGATCGCAAGTCAGTCGGTTATTTGCGCGAGCAGCAGCTTTTCATCGGCCGGGTCGATGATGCCGGCCAGCACCGCGCGGCATTGACTGCATTCGAACCGGTAACTCTCAAACCCGCAGGCGTCGATGAGAGGATTACCGTCTGCACGGACCGTTAACCGTGCGTTGCAGTTCGGACACTCAGCGGCGCGCGTATCCAGCGGCGTGCTTGGTGTGTCCTCACTCATGGCAAGACGATAGCGGCCCATAAACATCGTTTGGCGCGCCAGCTTGGCCAGCGGCACATTTTTATACCTGATGCTTTGCAAGATTGACTGAAACGGACGCGTCGAATTTTACGGAGCCGAGAGAATTTCAGCTAATCGTCTCATATCGGGCCGGTGAAGGCAAACGCCGGGACGCCGGCGACGATTCAGCCGGCAAGACGCCTGGGCCGGCGTTCAACGAAAGGGAAGAGGTTTCCTTGCGGCGACTGGGATGCGACGTCGGCGGCCGAGAAATTCCGCTCGAACAGCACACGGCGTTCGAAAAACGTCGAACGGAAAAATGGATATTGCCGATGCACCTCGTTGACGAATTTCTGATAATCGGCCGTCATCAAGCTGATCGGCTTGGCCAGCCCGGGATAAGGCCGCGGCTCGCAAATCAGCCGGTGGCGGAAGATCCGTCGATAGAACGCCTGATGTTCGGCCCTCACCGCCGCGAGAAGATGATCGGCCTTGAAGTGATGGGCCGCCATTCCGCCAAGCCTGAGCGTGGCATAGGGCAGGGCGCGGTAAATCCGCGACAGGCGCTCGTCGGCGACAAAGCGGGTCGAATCGACGATGACTTTGCCGGCGTCGAGCTCGGGCTGCAAAATATCCGGGAAGACCTCGAGCGACGGAAATTCGGGATGCTCTTTGCTGGCGACGTGAATGCGGATCGAGCTCGCCAGCTCACCGTCGATATATATCCCGAAAAGAAAGACGTTGCCGGTTTCGTCAAAAGGGTCGGAAAACGTTCGTGACGAATTCGGAAAAATTCCGCCGTCCCGCATGTAGGCTTGGTAGCGGAGGCGAGCGATGGCTTCTTTTCGTTCGCCGCTGTCGGCGAGCCGGTAGTCGATCCGGTCTAGCAGACTTGCAACGCGATCGGAGAAGGTGCTTTTCGTCTTTTCACGATCGGCAACACCCGAACGCGATTGGTGCGACAACGCCACCGGTACCATACGCCACTTCCTTGCCAGCACTCGTCCGCGCCAGCAGGGAGGAGGTTAACAGTTCGTTAATGCGATTACAATTTTGACCGGGTATTAGGGTTAATCCGGCGCGCGTTTGTTGCTGCGTACAACGTTACAAAGATATGACAGGGAAAACGATACCGCCTAGGCGGCGTCGCTGCGCAGCGCCGCCGGTAACGCGGCACCTTGCTCGGGCGCGACGTAAGAGGCGTACAGCAATTTGCGCAGTTCCGCCGGCGGCATTGGCCGGCACAGCAGGAAGCCCTGCACTTCGTCGATGCTGTCCTCGCCGGCAACCAGTTCGAGTTGCTGCTCGGTTTCCACGCCCTCGACCACGACCCGCAGTCCCAATTGCGCGCTCAATCGCGTGATGCCGCGCAACAACGTCACCCGACGCTCGTCGTCGCCGAGCCCTTGCAAGAACGACTGATCGATTTTCACCTTGTGCAGCGGGAAGCTGTGCAAATAACTGAGGCTCGAATAGCCGGTGCCGAAGTCATCAAGCGAAATCCGTACGCCCAGCTCCGCAAGCTGCTGGAGGTCGGCACGGACTCGCTTGGTGTTCTGAAGAAGCGTCGATTCGGTAATCTCGATCTCAAGCCGGTGCGCCGGAAGATTGGTGGCGGCCAGCGTTTCGCGCACCAGCGCGGGTACGTTGGAGCGGTCGAATTGAATCGACGACAGGTTGACAGCCACCGCCGTATCCCCCGGCCAGCGGCGGCATTCGAGGCAAGCCTTGTATAGGACCTGCGTGCCGATCTCGACGATCAGGCCCATTTCTTCGGCCACGGGAATGAACTCGGCCGGCGACACCATTCCGCGTTCCTGGTGTGGCCAGCGCAGCAGCGCCTCGCAGGCTTCGATGCGGCGCGTCTTCAGATTGAACAGCGGCTGATAGTAGATTTCAAACGCTTCGGTCTTGGTCGCGGTACGCAAATCGAATTCGAGCGTCCGCCGCGCCTGGGCGTTGGCTTCCATCTTGGCTTCGAACCAGCGCCAGGTTCCGCGGCCGTCCGCCTTTGCCTGATAGAGCGCCAGATCGGCATTGCGCAGGAACTGGTCCGGATCGATCCGGTTCTTGGCGATCGCGATGCCGATACTGGCGGTCACCACGACTTTGTGCCCGTCGAGGTCGTAAGTGCCGCCAAGTACGTTCAGCACGCGGTTGGCGAGAGCTTCGCTTTCGTCCAGCGATTTGATCGGCGCCTGCAGAATGACGAACTCATCGCCGCCAAAACGCGAAATGACGTCAACATCGCGGATGGACTCCTTCAACCGCTCGGCGACGGCCTCCAGCAGCATGTCGCCCCTGGTGTGCCCGAGGGTGTCGTTGATCTGCTTGAACTGATCAAGATCGATGAAGTGAATGGCGCACAGCTTGTCCGGCCGCCACTGGCCGAGCGCGTGCTCCATCCGGTCGCGCAGCACCGTCCGGTTGGGCAAGCCGGTCAGCGCGTCAAATCGGGCCAAATGATTGATCCTGGCCTCGGCGATCATGCGTTCGGTGATGTCTTCTACCAGAGCAACCATGCCGCCGTTTTCCATCGGCTGCACCGTGAACTCGAGCGTGCGGCTGTTGAGCGTGTCGACCGCGAAGGCGGCGTCGTCGCTGCCGGCGAGCCGGGCGCTGAGACGCTCGATCAGGTTTTGCGCATTCACCGCGTCCAGCAGTTCCGCTTGGACGACTTTCTCGACCAGATCGGCCGCCGTCGCGCCTTTGAGGTCGATGTCATCTGGCAGGCCGAGCTGCTTGCTCAGCTTCTGATTGACGACGACGATGCGGTGCTCAGCGTCGAACATGCACAGCCCGTGCGGCATGTTGTTCAGCGCGGTGTCAAAGCGCGTAGCGAGCAACGACATGTCGCGCGAGGCAATCACCGCATCGAGCAGTGTACGACGCAGCCGCTCGGCTATGAATTTCATGCCGAAGAATGCCGGCACAAGAAAACACGCAAAAATCCAGTGAAAGTGATTGCCGTAAAACAGCAGCGCCGCCACCATCGGCAGCAACGCACATAGAATTTGAACGACGACAAAGCGGACATTGCCGAAATTTCGCCCGAAGATGCCGCCGGCGTAAATAAACGTCATGGAAAAGCTGACGAGGTCGGCAAACGGATCGGCGGTCCACGCGAAGGCGATGTAGCACCACGCGCCCATCAGGGCCATGGACACAGCCGCTCCGGCGACATAGCGGCGCTCCCAGCGCCTGCCGGCTTCCGATGTCGTGACCGTCGGACGTGCGCGAAAATAGGCACGTATGATCATTCCGCGCACGCACGCGATGAAGACCACGGCTAGCGCGCAATAAAGAAGAAGGATTTCGTCCGTTTTCCAATAGGTGACAAAAACTGAGCCTGCGCCGAAAATGGTACCAGCAAACAGGGTGCGACCGTCCCGATAGAGAGAGTCGACCAGCGGAAGGTAGATTTCCGGCGGAAGCGCTTCGTGTCCCTTTTGGCCAATGCGGAGCGCGGAGCTCATTACCCGAATACCCAGTGCAATCGCGAGGGCTGAAATCGCGCGCGTACTATGACCTGAAGGTGTCTCCACCGGGTAAATGGCGTCAGATTTTTTGCTTTAGTGTCAGGACATTAAGGAATTTTGTCGCGGCCTGTTAACGCACGATTATCCATGCGGCGCCGCTCCGCACATGCGCGAGCACAGATGCGCGTCCACTGTGCAGCACAAGCGGCGGCTGCGCCGGTGTAGTTGCCGGTCAGTTACCGGATTAAACCCGTCTGAACCGGATCAGCGGATTTTCTGGAAGTCGCCGTGCCGGCCGAGGCCGCCTTCGAAACGGGCCGCGCCCGCGACACCGTCCTTAATGAGCGCTTCGCGTCCGTTGTACCATTCCTGAATCAGCGCCTCGCGCACCGGCAGGCCGTGGCTCTTGATCGCGGAACGGCGGTCGGCGCGTGCGCAGACTTGCGGAAAGCGCGCGATCTCGTGGGCGACTTCCTCGGCCTTCTGACGCGCGCCGCCTTTCGGCGTGACGTATTCGCATAAGCCGATATTCAGGCACTCCTCCGCCGGAACTTTTCGCCCGGTGAGAATGATCTCGAGGGCGCGGCCCTGGCCGACGATGCGCGGCAGCCGCACCGTTCCGCCGTCAATCAGCGGCACACCCCAGCGGCGGCAATAGACGCCGAAATACGAATCTTTCGCCATGACACGGAAGTCGCACCATAGTCCCAGTTCCATGCCGCCAGCGACCGCCGGGCCCTCGATTGCCGCGATCACTGGCTTATCCAATTCGAGCCGTGACGGTCCGAGCGGGCCACGCGGAATCTCGCCGCCATTGCCGCGCGGTCCGGCGGTCGGAATATCGAGCTCGCCGAGTGGATGTGCCGCGTTGAGTGTGCTGACATATTTGAGGTCCCAGCCGGCGCAAAACGCGCCGCCCGCGCCATAGAAAACCGCGACGGAAGCCTTCGTGTCGGCGTCGAATTCGAGGAAGGCTGCCGTCAGCGCATCCGCGCTCGCCGGGTCCATCGCGTTGCGCGCTTCGGGCCGGTCGTGGATGACCGTCCACACCGCTCCATTTTTCTCGATTCTGACTGTCATCGTGTTTCCTCTGGGCTTGATATTTCGTGGCGCCGGGCTTCCCGCTACCGGCCGTTAAAGTTCGGCACGCGGCGTTCCGCCATCGCCTTGACGCCTTCCTTGAAGTCGTCGGTCCGGCGCAGTCTTGTCTGTTCCGCGAGTTCGCGTTCGGTCGCCGCGCGTACGCGATCGGCCAAGTTGCCGCGCAACGTCGCACGCGTTGCGACGACGCCGAGCGGCGAGTTCTCGGCGATCTCGGCGGCAAGCGACAGCGCGGCGGCGCGGACTTCGTCCTGCGGCACTAGGACGTCGGCGAGGCCCGTGGCGTGCGCTTCTTCGCCGCCGACGCGGCGGCTGGTGTAGAACATCAGCGCCGCTCTGGTCGGGCCGATGACTTCCGGCAACGTTACCGTCAGGCCAAAGCCCGGATGAAAACCGAGCCGGGTGAAATTGGCGGCAAACCGCGCCTCGGGGCATGTGACGCGGAAGTCGGCCACCATCGCCAAGCCTAGCCCGCCCCCGACCGCGGCGCCATGAACGGCGGCGACGATCGGCTTTTTGGTGCGAAAGAGCCGGTTGCCTTCGATATAAAGATTAGCCGCGCCCGGCCGCGGTCCGCTTAGCAACTCGCCATCGTCGCTGTCGCCGAAGTTGGCGCCGGCGCAAAAGGCCTTGCCTTGCGCGGCCAATACCACCGCGCGGCAGTTTGAATCGGCGTCGAGGGCTTCAAAAGCATCTGCAATTTCGCCGATCAGCGCGACATCGAAGAAATTGTTCGGCGGCCGCCGAATTTCCAACAGCGCCACGTGGCCGGTCTTATCGACAGCGATATCCTTGAAGGGTCCCATAACGTTTTTCCCTCGCGCAAGACTACTCGGCCGCGCCGCGCCGCTCCGACGCTTGCTCATCGCGCTTGATGATCAGGGCATCCACGACGGAAACGCCGTCACGCTCCGCGTGCACGATGACCGGATTGAGGTCGATGGCTGAAATCTCGTCGGCATGATCGGCAGCAAAATACGACAGCCGCACCATCAATTCGGCGAGCGCGTCAATGTCCGCCGGCGGCGCGCCGCGATGACGTCCCAACACTTGCGCGCCCTTGAGCCGGCCGATCAGCGCCCGCGCGTCGGCGGCATCGAGCGGCACCGGCGCGAGCGCGACGTCGCCGAGCGCCTCCACCAGCACGCCGCCGAGACCGACCATGAGGAGCAATCCCCAGGTCGGATCGCGGGCGACGCCGAGAATGACTTCACGCCCGGGCGGCGCCATTGCCTGCACCAGCACGCCGTCGATATGCGCTGCCGGGGCGTAGCGTTTGGCGGCTGTGAGCACGCGGTCGTAAGCTGCGCGCACGGCATTGGCGCCTTCAACATTCAATACGACCGCGCCCGCCTCGGTCTTGTGCGGAATGTCGGTGGACTCGACCTTGAGCGCCACCGCGCCGCCGATTGTCTGCGCCGCGACGGCCGCTTCGTCACCTGATTGCACGAGCTGCCCGGCATTTCCGGCGCCGATGCCATAGGCCGCCAATAGCGGCACCGCCCGGTATTCGCACAGCACCGCAGGCGATGCGGCCAGCATGGCGCCGACTTTGGCGCGGTTCGCCGCTTGCGGAGCAGCCTCGGTCGAACGGAGCAGCGGCGCGCGCAACGCACGGTAGTCGGCCATCTTGCGCAGCGTGCCGGCGCAGCCATGCGCCGTGGTGAAAAGCGGATAACCGGCCTCATTGAGAATTTCGACGGTGCGTTCGGCCGGCAGCGTGTAGGTCCACATGAATACCGGCTTCTCCGACTCGCGCGCCAGATCTTTCAATTTTGGTAAGTCCGCTTCGAGAAAAGCCGGTCGCCGGGCGGTGATGACGACGATAACGCTGTCGACCGACGGTGAGCGGGCGACCAGGCGCGCGAATTCCGCATAGCCAAGCTTCTGGACACCCTGAGCGGTGGAATCGACGGGATTCTGCGTCGTGCCGTAAGAAGGTACGTAAGCGTCAAGCGCGGTGCGCGTTGCATCGTCGAGCACCGGCACGTCAAGACCCGCGGTAGCGCAGGCGTCGGCCATCCAGATTCCGGCGCCGCCGGACGCGGTGCAAATGCCGACGCGACGTCCGGCCGGCATGCGGTCGCCGGAGGCGAGGAAGCCGACCGCCAAGTCCAGCATTTCGTCGAAGTCGCGGCCTTCGAGCAATCCGTAACGCTCGAAAACCGCGCGATAGGCAGCCGTGGAACCGGCGAGTACCGCGGTGTGCGACGCGACAGCGCGGCGGCCGGGTTCGGTCTGGCCGATCTTGCCGACGATCAGCGGCTTGCCGGCTCTCAGCGCTTTCTCCGCCACGCGTTTGAACTTTTCCGGCGTCTTGACGGCTTCGGTCAGCAGCAGAAAGACGTCCGTTTCGCCTTCATCGAGAATGTAATCGACGAAATCGGCGATCTCGAGCACGGCTTCGTTGCCGGTCGTCACGATGTAGCGGAATTTGAGATTGCGCGGCCGCGCGCGATCGATGAAGGCAAAGCCGACGCCGCCGCTCTGCGAGATCACCGAAACCTGCCCGCGGCCGACCGGCCGCGCCGGAATGAGCGGACCGGCGCTCCTGTCCGAAGCCGGACTGAAGTTCGCGCACAGCGCCGCCGCGATGTTGGAGAAACCTTCGCTGTTCGGTCCGCTGACCGCCATGTCGTACCGGCGCGCGATGGCGGCGATCTCGAGCTGCATGCGTTTGCCGGCGTCGCCTTCCTCGGCAAAGCCGGAGCTGAGGATGGCCGCCGCCTTGATGCCGGCGCTGCCGCAGCGCTCAAGCTCGGCCGGTATATATTGAGCGGGCACGATCAGGATCGCCAAATCGGCCGGCTCCGGCAGTGCGGTTACAGACGGATAGGCCTTCAGCCCCTGCACCTCGGCTGCACTCCGGCTCACCGGATAGACCCGCCCTGCAAACGGATGGCTGCGGATGATCTCCAGAATCCGACCGCGCAGGCCGTGCAAATCGGACGAGGCGCCGACCACCGCCACCGATTTGGGCCACAGGAATTTTCCGATATCCGGCACGGCGCTTGTGTCCTTCAGCGTAACCCCAATCCGCGCGCAATGATGCCGCGGAGGATTTCGGTCGTGCCACCCTGGATGGTGAGCTTGGGTGCGATCGTGGTGGCGTAGGCGAGCTGGTCCTCGAGCGTGGCGCGATTCACGATTTCGGATTCCAGGAAAGCGGCGAGATCGCGCACGCGGCCGGGCAGCTTCTGCTCCCACACGGTGCCGAGGTCCTTGACGATCGAGCCTTCCACCACGGGCTCCTTGCCGGCTTGCAGCATGCCGGCGACCGAGACCGACATGCGCCGCAGAGTATGCAGTTGCGCGACCAGGCGGCCGAGGCCTTCGGCGCCGCGCAGGTCGGGTTCCGGCCCGAGCGCGCGAATCAATTCGAGCAGGACGTAAAAAGTGTCGAGGAATCGTTCCGGCCCGCTGCGCTCGTAGGCAAGCTCGCTGGTCGCCTGCTTCCAGGCGCCGTCGATCTCGCCCAAAACGTGGTCTTCGGCGATGAAAGCATCCTCGAACACCACCTCGTTGAAGCCGGCTTTCCCGGTCATCTGATAAATCGGGTTCACCGTGATGCCCGGTGTTTTCATATCGACCAGAAACTGCGTGAGGCCGTGCCGGCGGTTCTCTTTTGTCGGCGGCGAGGTACGAAACAGCGCAAGCATGTAGTCCGCGACCTGCGCGCTGGTCGTCCAGATCTTGCTGCCATTGATGTGCCAGCCGCCGTCGACCTTGGTCGCCCTGGTTTTGGCGGCGAACAGGTCGGAGCCGGAGCCCGGCTCGCTCATGCCGATGGAAAAGCACAGCTCGCCGCGGCAAATGCGCGGCAGGATCTCGTTCTTGATATGCTCGGGCGCGTATTTGAGCAGCACGGGCCCGCTCTGGCGGTCGGCGACGAAGTGCAAATGCGACGGCGCATTGGCGACGCGAAACTCCTCGGTGACAACGTAGCGCTCAAGTTGGCTGCGTTCGTGTCCGCCGTATCGCTTCGGCCAGGTCATGCCGATCCAGCCTTTCGCGCCGACGCGCCGGCTGAACGCCTGGTCATACGCTTCGCCGTGGCCGGGCTGGTGCGGATCGAACGTGCCCGCGGCGATTTCTTGCGACAGAAATTCGCGCACTTCCGCGCGCAATTTTGCGCATTCGGGGGACAGGCGGATTGGATCGAAATTGAGATTGACGCTCATCGGGAAGCAACCAGCGGCCAGAATTCGTCGGCGCCGCGCCGGGCGACGCGCCTGCCGAGCTCTGCCGCCCAATGGCTTTCGCTGCCGAAATCGTCACGCCACGACAGCAAGCGCAGCGTGAAACGGTGCAGTATGTGCTCCTGCGTGAAGCCGATCGCGCCGAACACCTGATGCGCGATCGCCGACGCCTCGGCGGCGGCTTCGGCGGTGCGAATTTTAGCGGAGGCCGCCTCCAGGAACGCTGCCTCGTCGAACGTTTCGACTTGCGCCATGGTATCGGCCGCGGACCCGGCGATGGCGAGCGCGGCAGCGACCTCGCCCGCGAGCCGTGCCAGGTTTTGCTGGACTGCCTGGAATTTGCCGATCTGCCGCTCGAAAGCGATGCGCTCGTTGGCGTAAGCGACGCTGAGCGACAGGATCGTTTCCAGCGCGCCCGCGGTTTCGACGCTGCGGATCACCGCGCCCATCAGCAACAAAGATGTCAGATCGAAACCGGCCGGGGCCGGCGCCATGCGCAACGGAATGACGCGGTCGAGCGTGACGACGTTGGCGGCATCGCCGGCGAGATTGCGGCCTTCGCCCAGCCGGCAGTCTTTGGTCTCAACGAGCGCGATCCGCTGCCGGCTGCCGTCGCCTGCGAGGACGACAATGTGCCGGGAGTCGCGCGCAAAGGGCACGCCGGTCGCGCGGCCGCTCAACCTGCCGTCGGTGTCGATCGTGACACGGTCATTGGGTCGCACCGGGGCGAGCGTCATGGATGTCCGCGGCGCTTGCAAGCCCGCGCGGGTCAATAGCCAGCCGGCGGCGAGCGTTTCCGCCAGCGGCACCGCGAGCGAAAAGCGCCCGGCAACGCCGAGGATGGCGAAGCCTTCGGCCAGGCTCGCGCCCGAGCCGCCAAGCGCTTCCGGCACCCAGGCGAGCGGCAGTCCGGCTTCGCTCAGCGCGTGCCAGAGCGGCTCCTTCCAGGCGCCATTTGCGGCGCGGTTGATGGTCTGAGGATCGGCAAGATCGGCGAGGATCCGCGTGGCCGCTTCGATAACAATATGGTTCTTGTCGTCCGCCACGTGACTCGACCCGGTGTCGGCGATTTCTGTGTTCGAAGGGCTATGGTGGGGGCAAGCCGAACGCTTGGCAAGTTGGCATTGCCCGCGCGCCACCCTGTTTCGCCGCCCGGACGGTGAGCGCATAATGACGGAGCGCGCGGTCTTTTGAAGGCGGCGCATAGGGAGGGCGGGATTGGCGAAACGTAACGCCACGGTCGCTGTGATCGGCGCGGGCGATTTCATCGGCTCGGCCATCGCCAAAAAATTTGCCGGCGAAGGGTTCGTGATCTTCGCCGGCCGGCGCAACGCGGACAAGCTCAAGCCGCTGGTCGCCGACATCGAAGCCGCCGGCGGCGAGATCGTCGCGCGGGAGCTCGATGCGCGCGACGAGGGCGAGATTACCGGCTTTCTGCAGGCCGCCGACGCGTATGCGCCGCTTGAAGTCTGCATCTTCAACATCGGTGCCAACGTCAATTTTCCGCTGCTGGAGACAACCGAACGCGTGTTTCGCAAGGTCTGGGAATTGGCCTGCTACGCCGGCTTCCTTTCCGGCCGCGAGGCCGCCCGACTGATGTTGCCGCACGGCAAGGGTTGCATCTTCTTCACCGGCGCAACGGCGAGCGTTCGCGGTGGCATCGGCTATGCCGCCTTCGCCAGCGCCAAGTCCGGCTTGCGCGCCGTTGCGCAAAGCATGGCGCGGGAACTCGGCCCGAGAAATATCCATGTCGCGCACCTGATCATCGATGCCGGCGTCGATACCGCATTCGTGCGCGAGCGCATCAAACAGCGCGGCGGCGCCGAGGCGCTGGAAAGCCTCGCGCCCGACCGGCTCATGAATCCGGCTTCGGTCGCCGAAGCGTACTGGCAACTCTACCGGCAACCGCGCGACGCCTGGACATTCGAGCTCGATGTGCGGCCCTATCGGGAGGTCTGGTGAAATGGCGAAGGTAGAATTTCACTTCGATTTCGGCAGTCCCAACGCCTATCTCGCCCATCTGATGGTCCCGCAGATCGAGCGGCGCACCGGCGCGAAATTCGAATACGTGCCCATTTTGCTCGGCGGCGTATTCAAGATGACCAACAACCGATCTCCGGCGGAGAAAATGGCCGGCATCAAGAACCGGCTGCAATACGAGCAGCTGGAGATGCAGCGCTTCATCAAACACCACGGCATCACAAGATTCACTTTCAATCCGTTCTTCCCCGTCAACACGCTCCTGGTCATGCGCGGCGCGATTGCCGCTCAGCTTGACGGCGTTTTTGTCCGCTACGTCGACGAGGTGTTCCGTCACATGTGGGCCGAGCCGAAGGACATGGACGATCCCGAAGTGGTGCGGACAGCCCTGAAGGACTCAGGGTTCGACGCCGACGCTTTGCTCGCCCGCACGCAGGAGCCCGAAGTCAAGGACCGGCTTTTGAAGAATACGGAAGCAACGGTCGCGCGCGGCACCTTCGGCAGTCCGACTTTTTTTGTCGGCGACGAGATTTTCTTCGGCAAGGATCGGCTGGGCGAGGTCGAAGAAGAGATCGTCCGCGCCAAATAGATCAACCGTCCGCCGTTGCAATGGCGTGAAAGAAAGTGCCGGTGACGCGGCCGCGCCGGCCGCCGGCGTTCCCAATCGCGCGGCCTTCGCTGTCGGCAATCTCCGCGAAGGGTTCATCTCCGCCGGCCGAAGTCAGCGACGCATAATGGAATTCATGGCCGCGAAGGAGCGCGCCGTTGCGGCCGAGCGCGCCGTCGCCGAGAAGCCGCGCGCTGCGGTAGCCGAGATGGAGCTTGCGCCTGGCGAAGCTTGTGGCATGCCCGAGCAATCCGGTCATGGCGTGGCGCCGGCCGGAAGCATCTTCGAGGCTCTCGCCCAAAACCATGTAGCCGCCGCACTCGCCATGCACGGGACGCGTTTGTGCCAAGCGCCGCAGCCCGGCGAAAAATTTTCGCGCGCTGGCGAGCGCGTCGGCGTGCAACTCCGGATAGCCGCCCGGCAGCCAGCAGCTATCGGCGTGTTCGGGCGGCGCCTCGTCGGCCAGGGGTGAGAACGTGAGAATTTCGGTGCCGGCATTGCGCCACGCGTTGACCACATGCGGATAGACAAAGCTGAAGGCTTGGTCGCGCGCGAGCGCGATGCGCTGGCCCGGCGGTGGCAACGGCAAGGCATTGTCTCCGGCCGTAGCCAGTTTGAGCGGTTTGGCGCCGGCCGCGATGGCGTCGAGATCGAAATAACGCTCGGCCATTGCGGCAAGGCGATCGATCAGTGCCGCGAGGTCGGAATGCTCGCTGGCCTGAACGAGGCCGAGATGGCGCTCCGGCAACGCCAGAGCGGCGTCGCGCGGCAGCGCGCCAAGGACCGGAATATCGAGCGCGGCTGTCGCGTCGGCGATGAGCGCGCGGTGCCGCTCGCTGGCGACGCGATTGAGGATGACACCGGCGATGCGCACGGCCGGATCATGCGCCGCAAAACCGCGCACCATCGCCGCGGCCGATTGCGCCTGGCGTGCGACGTCGATCACCAGCACCACAGGCAGGCCGAAATGCGCAGCAAGATCGGCTGTGGCGCCGCGCCGGAGGGATGTGCTGGGCGCGCCGTCGAACAAGCCCATGACGCCTTCGATCACGATCAACTCCGCGCCGCCGGCCGCCTGCGCCGTCAATGCGTCGAGTAATCTTCCCGACATCGCCCACGAATCGAGATTGACGCCGGCGGAGCCGGTCACCACGGCATGGAACGCCGGGTCGATATAATCGGGCCCGGCTTTGGCGGCGCGCACGATAATGCCGCGGCGCTTCAGCGCGGCGAGAAGCGCGAGCGTCACCGTGGTTTTGCCGGCGCCGGAATGCGGCGCGGCGATGATGATCCCGCGCGCGCTCACGTCCGCTCCTTCGCTTTTCTCCCAGCCGCCGCGTTGGTTCCCAGGAGCCGTCGGCGAAATTTCACGATCTCGCCGATCGCCACGATCGCCGGCGGCTCGAATTTCTGTGCGCGGGCCTCGGCCGCAAGCAGCTCTATGGTCGAGACGAGAAGGCGCTCCTTCGGCGTCGCCGCCGATGCGATAATGGCGGCGGGCGTATGCGGCGCTAGTCCCGCCGCCATCAAAGCGGTGGCGATTTGTTCCAGATTATGCATCACCATGTAGAGCACGATCGGCTGTCCCGCGCGCACGATCGGCGCCCAGTCGAAGTTCTCCTCGGCGCCGTGGCCGGCGGCGAAGATGACCGCCCGGTTGACGCCGCGTAACGTGGCCGGAATCGAGGCCGCCGCGAGCGCGGCCAGCCCGGCGGTGACGCCGGGGATGATACGGAATGGAACGCTGGCGGCGGCGAGCGTCATCGCCTCCTCGCCGCCGCGACCGAACACGAACGGATCGCCGCCCTTGAGGCGCAGGACGCGCCGGCCTTCGCGCGCCAGCACCACCAATCGTTGACTGATGTCGGCCTGGGTCGCCGACGGCTTGCCACCGCGCTTGCCGGCAAATTCAAGCCGCGCCTGCTCGCCGGCCAGCGCCAGCACGCGCCGATCGACCAGAGCGTCATGCACGACCACGTCGGCCTGCTGAAGGCCGGCCAGCGCATCGAGCGTGAGCAGGCCGGGGTCGCCCGGTCCCGCACCCGCCAGCCAGACGTGTCCTGGCTCCAGAATCGGGATGCCGGCGCGCCGGGCGAGAGCGTCCCAGGCGGTCATCGCTGCAAACTCCCGCCTCCCCGGAAGCGGCGGCGGTAATCCGCGTCATAGAGCGCGCTGTCACGGAAATCCTGTGCGGCGAGCGCGCGGCCGACGAGAATGAGCGCGGTACGCTCGATCCGTTTGGCGGCGACCGTCGTGGCAATGTCGGCGAGCGTGCCGCGGATAATAAGCTGCGCGGGCGTGCTCGCCTGCACGACGACCGCCGCCGGACAATCGGCGCCGTAAAACGGCGTCAGTTCCTCGACCACGGTATCGATATTGTGGATCGCAAGATGGATCACCAGCGTGGCGCCGCTCGCCGCAAAGGTCACGAGCTTTTCAGCCTCGGGCATGCGCGACGCGCGGCCGCCAATTCGCGTCAGCACCACGCTCTGCGCGACTTCCGGCACGGTCAGTTCGCACTCGAGCGCGGCCGCCGCGGCGGCGAAAGCAGGGACGCCGGGCGTCAACGTATAAGGAATGCCGCGCCGCGCCAGCCGGCGGCGCTGCTCGGCCAGCGCCGAATAGATCGAAAGATCGCCGGAATGAAGCCGCGCGACGTCGAGCCTGGCCGCTTGGGCGTTGGCGAATTCATCATCGATCTCGTCGAGCGACAGCGGCGCCGTGTCGATCATGCGCGCGCCCGGCGGGCAAAAGTCGAGCAATTCGCGCGGCACGATCGAGCCGGCATAGAGGCAGACCGGGCAGCGTGCGATCAGATCGCGGCCGCGGACTGTGATGAGATCAGCCGCGCCAGGCCCGGCGCCGATGAAATGCACGGTCATGGTACGGAGCCTCGCGATGTGTCTGCGACCATCATAGCTTTGTCCAAGTCCACTGCGTCACCGGCATCGCCGAGCGCCAGCCGGTTTTTTCGCCGACCGCGCCGGCACGCGTGATGGCGACACGGATCAACTCGCCGCCGAGCGCCGCATGGTGGGCGATCAATATAGCCTCGGTCTCGAGCGTCACCGCATTGACCACGAGGCGGCCGCCGGGCCGCAAAGCGCGGGCGGCGGCGTCAAGCACGCTTGCATCGCTTGCCCCACCGCCGACGAAAACGGCATCGGGCGGGGTCAACCCTGCCAGCGCGGCGGGCGCTTCGCCTTCCACGATCTCCAAGTTCGGCACGCCGAACGCGGCTGCATTGCGGCGGACGCGTGCAACGCGGTCGGGGTGTCGCTCGATGGCGGCGCCATGCATCGTCGGGTCGGCCAGCATCCATTCAATCGCGACCGAGCCGGCGCCGGCGCCGATGTCCCACAACATTTCGCCGCGGCGGGGCGCCAGCGACGACAGCGTCACGGCGCGAATCTCGTGCTTGGTGATCTGGCCGTCATGCTCGAACAGGCTGTCGGCGAGGCCCGCGCTGCGCGCGATAACACGCGCGTTCGATGCAGCATCCACCTTGATCGCGACGACGTTGAGCGCATCGACCGTGCCGAGGTCGAAGTCCGCAGCTGCCATCGTGCGAATGCGCTCGCGCGGGCCGCCGAGCGCTTCAAGCACCGCGAGCTGCGAAGCCCCGAAACCTGACCGCGCCAGCAATTGCGCCAGCGCCGCCGGCCCGTCGCCGTCCGAGGTCAAAGCCAGGATATGCGCGCCGGGCTGCAAGTGCGGGCGCAGCAGATCGAGCGCACGGCCATGCGCCGATAGAAGCGTCGTTTCTGCCAGCGACCAGCCGAGCCGTGCCGCCGCCAGGCTGAACGCCGACGGTGCGGGCATCACGATCATCTCGCGCGGGTCGATCCTTTGCGCCAGCGCCGCGCCGACGCCATAGTGGAACGGATCGCCGGACGCCAGCACGCAGATTTGGCGGCCGCGGTGGTTCAGCACCTCGTCCGTCGCGCCGTCGAACGGGCTCGGCCACGGCCGCGCCGCGCCGCGAATAATCGGTGCCGCAAGCGTCAGGTGGCGCCGGCCGCCGAACACGATCTCGGCCGCGCCAATAAGCCCGCGCGCCGCCGCGTTCAGGCCGTCAACGCCGTCCTCGCCGATGCCGACGATGGACAGCCAGCGTTGCGGTGCGGCAGTGTCGCGGCGGATCGGTTCAGGGAACGGCATGAAACGCATCCTCATTCTCGGCGGCACGACGGAAGCGCGCGTGTTGGGCGAACGACTGGCCAAACGCGGCGACCTCGATGTGACACTGTCGCTCGCCGGACGCACGGCTTCGCCGGTTCGGCACGCCGTACCGATTCGCGTCGGCGGCTTTGGCGGCGCCGCTGGCCTTGCCGATTATCTTGTCAAAGCACGATTTGACGCGTTGATCGATGCCACGCATCCCTACGCGAATCTCATCTCGCAAAACGCTGTCACCGCCGCGCATCAAACCGGCTTGCCATTCATGACGCTGCGCCGGCCGCCCTGGAGTGCCGTAGCGGGTGATCGCTGGATCGACGTGAACGATACCGGCGCGGCGGTGACCGCCATCGGCGAAGAACCCCGCAACGTCTTTGTTGCGGTCGGCCGTAACGAACTCGCGCCGTTCGCGCGCGCGCCGTGGCATTATTACCTCGTGCGCAGCGTCGATCCGGTCGATCCGCCGCTGCCCCTGCCGCGTGTGACTTACCTGACCACCCGCGGCCCGTTCAGCGAAGCCGATGACCGCGCGTTGATGGAGGCGCACCGGATCGAGGTCGTGATCGCGAAGAACAGCGGCGGCAACGCCGCCTACGGCAAGATCGCCGCAGCGCGCGCCATCGGCGTTGCCGTGATCATGCTGCGCCGGCCGCCGGCGCCCGCTGCGCCGACCGTCGAGACCGTCGAGGATGTTATCGGCTGGGTTGATCATACGCTCACCTCGGCCACGGCGCGCGGCGTGTAGACGAGCGGCGACCGCCCGGCACGCGCGATTACGCGCGTCTCGCGCGAGCCAACGATGATCAGCGTCGCCATGTCAGCCCGCGCCGCTGCGCCGGCGGCGAGCGTCGTGACGGCAACGCGTTCGTCCGGCCTCCCGACCGAGCGGCCAAACACGATCGGCGTCGATAGCGGCAAATGCCTGCGCAAAAGCTCAAAGGCGGAGTCAAGCTGCCACGGCCGCACCTTCGACACCGGATTGTAAAGCGCGATCACGAAACCGGCGCTTGCCGCGGCGTTGAGCCGCCGCTCGATCAACTCCCATGGCTTCAAATTGTCGGACAGCGAGAGCGCGCAGAAATCGTGGCCGAGCGGCGCACCGATCCGCGCCGCGACTGCGAGCATCGCCGTGATGCCGGGCACGATCGCGACGTCGAGCGCATGCCAGCTCTCTGGCCCTGCTTCAATCTCTTCGCAAACAGCCGCCGCCATGGCGAATACACCCGGGTCGCCGCCGGAGACGACGGCGACACGCGCCCCCTGCGCCGCGTGACAAAGCGCGGCCGCTGCGCGCGCTCGCTCCTCGCGATTGTCGGAGGCGTGGCGGCTCTGGCCCGCGCGCGCGGGCACGCGGTCGAGATAGGGCCCGTAGCCGTAAAGTGCATCGGCGGCGGTAAGGGCGGCGTCGGCTTCCGGCGTCAAATAGCGGGGATCGCCCGGCCCCAGTCCGACGACGGCAAGATGGCCGCTCACGAGCCTTGCTCCCAGCCCGGAACCAGCACGACCGCAAAATAGGGTGCATTGTCGTCAAGTTTGGCCGCAAGCGGAATCATCTTTGCGTCCGCCATGGTGCCGCGCTCGACGTAGAACGCGCGCGGCAGCCGCCCGCTGCGGTCTAGAGCCCGGCGCAATTTCGGCAAATGGCGTCCGACCTTCATCACCACCGCGGCGTCCGCATCGGCAAGCCGTCGCGCCAATTCGCCTTCCGGCAGAGTCGCCGGCAGCACGGTGAAAACGTCGTCGCCCTGCGCCATCGGCATCCCCGCGGCCGACCAGCAACCCGACATGCCGGTAACGCCGGCGACGATTTCAGTCGGGAAGTGTTGCGCCAGCCGCGCATGCAGATGCATATAGGATCCGTAAAACAGCGGGTCGCCTTCGCAGATCACCGCGACCGTCTGTCCGGCTTCGAGATAGGCGGCGATCTTTTCGGCGGCGCCGTCATAGAAGTCGCGGATCAGGTCGCGGTAGCCGTCGCTGCATTTCGGCAGCTCGGTGGTCACGGGATAACTGAGCGCCAGCTCGATCACGCCGACTGGCAGATGGCGCGCGGCAATGTTGCGCGAATGGCTGGCGTTGCCGGCCTTAGCAAAATGCGCAACAACACCGGCCCGGCTGAGCGCGCGCATGGCCTTGAACGTGATCAGCTCGGGATCGCCCGGCCCGACGCCGACGCCCAGTAGCTTTCCTTGAACGCGCTTGCCGTCGCTCATAGACCGGGCCTCGCCAAAGCGTTGACGGCGGCGGCGGTAATGGCGCTGCCGCCCATGCGTCCGCGCACGATCAGGAATGGCACGCCGCGCGGATCGGCGGCGAGCGCATCCTTCGCTTCGGCGGCGCCGACGAATCCGACTGGAATGCCGAGGATCGCCGCCGGCTTCGGCGCGCCGGCGTCGATCAAATCGAGCAAGTGGAACAGCGCCGTCGGCGCGTTGCCGACGGCGATGACGGCGCCGGCAACGCGATCGCCCCACAAATCGAGCGCCGCCGCCGAACGCGTGGCGCCGAGTTTCTGTGCAAGCTTGGGCACGCGCGGATCGTTGAGCGTGCAGATCACCTCGTTGCGCGCCGGCAGGCGCGCACGCGTCACGCCATGCGCCACCATTTCGGAATCGCACAGGATCGGTGCGCCGGCGGCAAGCGCGCCGCGCGCGGCGGCAACAAGGCCGCCGCCGAACCGGATATGCTGCGCTACATCGATTTGGCCGCAGGCATGGATCATGCGCACGGTAACGTCGGCTTCCTCGGGAGAGAAGCGCGCCAAGTCGGCCTCGGCGCGGATGATGGCAAACGAGCGCTCATAGATCGCCCCGCCGTCGCGCAGATAGGCCATGCGCTCAGACATGACTGTCCTCGCGCTTTGCCTCGCTCGCATATCGCGCAATCGCGGCGGGCAGTTCGTCTGTCGCGACCATCGCAAAAGGCGCGTCGCGCACCGTGCCGTTGGCGACGATTGCGCAGCCAACGGGCGTGCCGACAATGGTGAGAACCGCTTTACCGGAATGCGCGCAGCCCTTGGCGCAGCCGGAAAGGTGAACCGTAAGCGCGGGATTGAGTACCGCCGTGGCTACGGCCGCGGGCGCAATGGCGCGGGCGGCGATCAGCGCGGACGTGCAAATCGGGGCGCCGGCACAGGTGATCACGCGGCAGCGCGGATCGTCCGCGCGGACAATGAAGCCTTGCCGCTCGGCGGCGGCGACGAAGGCCGGCGCCGTCTTGTTCGTGAGGCCGATCACCATGAGCGTCCGGCCCGCCGCGCGCATGCCGCCGGCGCCGAATGCTTCCGCGGTCGCGGCCAATTGCTCCAGCGTGGCCGCATCGGCGTGCCCGAAAGCCAGACCGATGCCGCACGCGAGCCATCCATCGCGCAGCCGATGGATGCCGATCGGCTCCGCTCTTTGCTTATTGTCAGGCAAGCGTGGATGAGCGGAAGACTGAAGTAAACCAGCGATGGCGGCGTGAAACGGTTCGATGCCGCTGGTCGCCAGCACGTCCCGTGCCCGCGACGTGTGGCCACCTCGCGCCACGATATCAAGCAGGCGCCCGACCGCCGCGACGCCGTCGCCGGGCGCGATGGCCCCGAGAGCGCGTGCGTTTGACTCGTCACCGGCGATGCTGACGAGAAGAACGACAGCGCCGTCGATCCGTTCGGCGTGCAGTCGTATGTCTGCCGCGACGCCATCGAGGCTGAGCACACCTCCGCCGTCAATGATGACGGAAACTTTCGGCGCCAGCTTTGCGGCGATCGATCCACGCGCGAGTGCGCCACGCAGGTCGGCTGCGAGCGCGGCAGTGTCCAGATTTTCGGCGGAGTCCAGTCCGGCAAGCGCATTGGTCAGAACGGGAACGCCATCGGCGGCCGCGATGTTAAGCGCCGCGACCGCGGCGGCGAAACGTGGTGCGGAGCCGGCGTTCAATCCGCGCACCTGAATGCTGCCGCGCGCGGTGATCTCGACGACGCCGTTGCCACATTCGCGCGCGGCTGCGCATAGCGCAGCGAACGACGCAACCGGAATGGTGCCGGTCGAATGGAGCCGCACCAGCAATCCATCGCCGGTCGGCATCGGCGTCGACAGTCCGGGACAGGCGCCGCGGCGCTGCGAGAAAGGGTTCGCGCGCGCTGTCATGCCGTCACCTCGGCCTGCAACGCCGCCAGACCGGCGTCGACGTCGTTGCGGCGCGGATGCCAGAAGCCGCGCTGCCGTGCGGTGTCGAGCCTTTGGGCAATGGCGGCTGCGGCCGCAGGATTTTCCCGCAACAAGAAAGCGCTCACCGCGGGATCGGCGACATAGGCGTCGTGCAAAAGGTCGAATAATTCGCTCGCCACAGCGTCGGTCGTTTCGGCGAAGGCGACGAGACGGTCGACGGTTTCCGCAAGCTCGGCGGCACCGCGCGGGCCGTGCCGCATCTGGCCGGCGACAAAGCGCGGATTGACGGCGCGGGCGCGAACGATTCGCGCCAGCGTCACCGATAGCGTTCGCGCCCGCGGGCGTTGCGGATCGGTAACGTCGAGCATCACCAGATCGGCCGAGCGGCCGAGCATTCTCGCGGCCGCGGCAAAGCCGCCGACAAAGGCGACATCCTCGGCGCCTTCAAGGAGATCGCGGCCCGGATCATCGCCGACGTGGACAAGAAGGTCGGCGCCGGCGACGCGTTGCGCGAAGGCGCCGGAAGCGGCGCGGCCTTCGCCGTCGGCGCCGCCGTAGCTATGCGAAGCGGCCGCGAGATAGGCGGCGCCAATGCTCTCGGTTTCAGCGTTGCTGCCGAGCATATCCTCAATGCCGGAGCCGTAAGCGCCGGGCGCAGTGCCGAAGATGCGGTCGAGGCGCGTTGTACCCGCCAGGCGGCGTGCGCCCGCGAGCGGATTCTGGTCGTCGGGCTCCTCGCGCGCGGCGACCGCCTGCACCGAGGCATCGATGAGCGCGATCTGCGCGGGAAAGAGATCGCGGAATAGTCCGGAGATGCGCCAGGTAACATCGATCCGCGGCCGCCCCATTGCGGCAGTCGGCAATACCTCCACACCGGTGACGCGGCCGCTTGAATGCTCCCAGATTGGGCGGCAGCCTATCAGCGCAAAGCCTTGCGCGATCTCCTCGCCGCCGGTGCGCAAGGTGGCGCTGCCCCACAAATCGATGACGATGGAGCGCGGCAACTCCCCGTGCGATTGCAGATGGGCGCGCAGGACTTCTTCGGCGGCAAGGCGGCCGAGATCCATCGCGGTCGGTGTCGGCAGCGTGCGCGGATCAGCGGTGAAGAGATTGCGGCCGGTCGGCAACACGTCGCGGCGGCCGCGCGTCGGCGAGCCGGCGGGGCCGGACGCGACGCGGCGGCCGTCGAGCGCGGCGAGCAGAGCCATGCGTTCGATCGCCGCGCTCGCTAGCCACAGCGGATCGTCGATGCCGGCTGGCGCGCGCCCGTAAACGTGCAAGCCGTCCTTGATCGCGAGATCTTTGAGGTCGCAGAGCCAGGCGTCGATACGCCGCAATGCATCGTCCGGCGCGACGGAACTCTCGACGCCGGCTTCGCGTGCCAGTCCGGTCCGCTGCGCGGTCTCGACGATCAGCTTCGCCAGCCGTTCGCGCCGCCGGCGGTCGAGGCCGTCGGCCTGCGCATATTCGTCGACGAGGCGTTCGAGATCGCGCGCGTTGCCGGAAAGCCCGCCGACGACAAGTGGTGGCGGCAGATGGCCGATGGTTACGCCGGCGATACGACGTTTGGCCTGCGCTGCTTCGCCCGGATTGCTGACGATGAACGGATAGATCACCGGCAACGCGCCGGTGACGATTTCCGGAAAGCACGCGGCACTGAGCGCGACTGCCTTGCCGGGTAACCACTCCAGCGTACCATGTGCGCCCATATGGACGAGTGCGTCGGCTTTCACCACGTGTCGCAGCCACAATCCGAAGGCGACAAGCGCGTGCCGCGGCGGCAGTTGCGGATCGTGGTAATCGGCGCGCCGCTCGGTCTTGCGTCCGCGATCGGGTGGCAGCGCGACGAAAAGCTTGCCGAAGTTTCGCGCGCGGAAATGGAACGCACCGTCGCTGACGTCAGGATCGTCCGCGGGATCGCCCCACGCCTCATGCAGGCGTTGAACAGCGGCGGTCGGCGCGTGCGCGAGCAGGGCCGTGTATTGCGCCAGGGTGAGCGCGGCCTCGACAGAGCCTTCGCCGAGCGCACCGAGCAAATCGCACGGCGTTTGCGGCGCGCCGCTTACGTCGTAACCGGCGGCGGCGAGATCGCCGAGCAGCGCCACCACGCTGGCCGGCACGTCGAGACCGACCGCGTAACCGGTGCGGCCCGGCGCGCCGGGATAGTCCGGCATCAGCACGGCAATCCGGCGCTTGCCGCACGGCAGCGTGCGTAAGCGGATGAGGGCGGCGATCCGGTCGGCGACGATGGCGATCCGGTCGGGCTCGGGCCGGTTCACCAGCGCGGTGAAGGCAAGGCCGTCCTGCGCCGCCAGGGGATCCTTAAACGCGATCGGGCCGGCAAGGATACGGCCGTCAAGCTCGGGCAAAACGACGTGCATCGCGAGATCCGCGGCGCCAAGACCGCGCGCGCCGTCAAGCCAGGCGGTGCGCCGCGTCGTGGCGCAAACTGCTTGCAGCACGGGGACGTCGGGCTCGTCGAGCGGGGTCGGCTCGCCGGTGGCGCTGCCGGCCGCAAACGCGGTCGTTGTTACGATGACGGCGGGATCGAGCTGCGCCAGTGCGTCGCGCAAAAACGCCGCCGCCTCGCGATCTTTCAGGCTTGTGACGATCAACGGCGCCGGCGCGATGCCGCGTGCTGCCAGTGCCGCGGCAAGCGCATCGATCGGCGTGGTGTCGGCTGCCAGCAACAGCGCGCGATAGAAAATGAGCGGCACCACCGGCCGGCCGGGAGTGAGTGAAGCAGTCAGCCGGTCGAGGTCGACTGCGCCTTCGCCCGGCAGATAGCCAGCGAGACGCGGGACCGGCCTCGGCTCGCAAGCCTCGACATTCGATCCGGCGTGGTGGGCGAGCCGGCGCAACAATGCGCGTAAATTTTCACGGCCGCCCTCGCGGAAAAAGCGCAGCAGCGTGTCAAGTTCTTGCGGCGGCAAGGTGGAGACTGCCGCAAGGCGGTCATCGTCGCGGTCCTCGCCCGGCAACACGGCGAGCGCGATGCCGCGTTCGCGCGCGAGCGCCGACAGCCGCTCTATCCCGTACTTCCACCATTCAAGACCCCCAAGCAGGCGCACCACGATCACCTTGGCGTGCGCCCCGACGTGCTCGATCCACAGATCGACCGACATCGGATGGCGCAGGTCGCGCAGATGCGCCAGCCGGACGCTCGGCAGAACCGCCCGTTCCGCCTCCCAGGCGGCGGCGAGACCGGCGAGGTCGCTGTCGGCGAACGACAGCACCACGATATCGCCCGGCAGCTGGCCCAGATCGACCGCTTCAACGAGATCGTCAAGGCTTGTCGATGTCGTCGTGAGCAGATGCATCGTTCAGCCCGAATCTTGTTGGCTACCCGACGAGCGCGCGCGTCACCGCCGCGCGGTCAAGGCCTTTCAGTCCGATGACTACCAACCGGCCTTCACGCGCTTCGGTCGCCGCCCATGGCCGGTCGTATTGATGCGCGACACGCGGTCCCACCGCCTGCACCAAAAGGCGCAGTGGCTTGTCGGTCACCGCCGCAAAGCCTTTGACCCGCAGCACGTCGAAGTCTTCGGCCAACGCGGCGACGCGCGCCGTCAGCGCCGACGGATCGGCGATCTCGCCGAGCGGAACGACAAACGAATCGAAATCGTCGTGGTCGTGGTCTTGCTCGGCGTCATGCCGGGTGTGGCGGTTGGCGATATCGTCCTCGGTGCCGACGCCAAGCCCGAGCAGCAAAGCCTGGTCCACTTTGCCGTCGGATACCGCGATCACCTTTACGCTGCGCGGCAGAACCCGGGCGACGGCCGCGCGCGCCTTCTCGACGCCATCGGCGTCGATCAGGTCGCGCTTGTTGAGCACGACGAGATCGGCGCAGGCGATCTGATCCTCAAACACTTCCTCGATCGGATCGTCATGCGTTAGCGACGTATCGTCGGCGCGCTGCTGCGCTAGCGCCTTGAGGTCATGGGCGACGCGGCCCTCGGCGAGCGCGGCGCCGTCGACGACGACCACCACGCCGTCGACTGTTACGTGGCTTTTGATCGCCGGCCAACGGAACGCCTGCACCAGCGGCTTCGGCAGCGCCAGGCCGGAGGTTTCGATGACGATGTGCTCGACGCCTTCGCGGGCCAAGATGGCGTCCAGCGCCGGCACAAACTCGTCGGCCACCGTGCAACACAGGCAGCCGTTGGCCAGCTCGACGATGTTCTCTTCGGGGCAGGCCTCATTGCCGTAGCCTTTGAGGATTTCGCCGTCGATGCCGACGTCGCCGAACTCGTTGACAATGACGGCAAGCCGCCGGCCCTGCGCATTGGCGATCACGTGGCGGATGAGCGTGGTCTTGCCGGCGCCGAGAAAGCCGGTGACGATAGTGCAGGGGATGCGCGCGAGCGTACCGGTCATTCCTCGACCTCTTCAAAACCGACGGGGGGAACACGCGCGACCAGACCGCGCTTCAGTGGCGTCGGCCGGCCGCGCCACGGCAGAATGCCGTCAGGCGCATGCGCCAACATCCGCGCGCCCGCGACCAGCGCGTCCGCGCAGGTCGCGTCGAGTCCGCCGAACACATAAGTCCACGAGCCATTGCTGCGCAGCGCGGCGCTCGAGCCGCGCGTGCAATTGGCAAGGCAGCGCATCCGGCGGACTTGCACTTCGGTGCCCGCGGCGGCACGGGCGGTTGCGGCGGCGAGAAATTCGCCCGGCCGCAAGGCGCTGTCGGGTGTGCCGACCGGCCGGCAGCTGACGCAGACATAAACGATGGGAGCGCCGGCTGACGCCACGCGTTCGCTCGCACTTGCTGGATCGAGGCGGCTCACCGTTTGCTCCGCGGGCCAATCAACGGGTGCGCATGCCGACCAGTCTCCGCCGAGGCACCCCGCCCGACTGCGACCGCATCGACGGCAGGTCTCCTGGCTCGCGGCTCGCCGCCCGTCACCGCCTTCCCGGACGTGTCCAGTGGCTCTGTGGTTCGGGCTTGCCGCTTACAGTTGCGGGGGCAGCTGCGGATTGGGAACCTTCGTTCCCCACCGCATTCCCTGTTCGCTCTCGATCGAGAGACCGTCGATGACGATACTTAGCGGCTGGCAACGGGGCTTTGTCAATGGCGCCAGCGCCTCGCTATAGTCGGCCCCGCATGACAGCAAAAAGGCCCCCGTGGGTAATCCGTTGACTCTCGTGCTGGGCGGCGCGCGCTCGGGCAAAAGCCGCTATGCCGAGAGTTTGATCGCGGCCTGGCCGCCGCCCTGGAGCTATGTAGCGACGGCGGAGGTGGGTGACAGCGAAATGGCAGCTCGTATCGAGGCGCACCGCGCGCGCCGCAGCCCGGATTGGCGGACGATTGAGGCGCCGCGCGATCTGGTGGCGGCGATTGCAACATGCGGCGCCAAGCCGGTGCTGATCGATTGTCTGACTTTGTGGCTGTCGAATCTTCTGCTCGCGGATTTGGACACTCAGCGGGAAATTGAGCGCCTTGATAATCGACTTGCGGCGGCGGTCGCGCCGATTGTGCTGGTGGCGAACGAAGTCGGTTCCGGCATCGTGCCGGATCATCTGCTCGGCCGGCGCTTTCGCGATTGGCAGGGCATCCTCAACCAGCGCATGGCGTCGCGCGCGGATCGCGTCGTGCTGATGGTTGCGGGGCTGCCGCTTGCGCTCAAAGGAACCGGGGAGCCGGCGCCATGACGCAACCGACCGACCGGACCGAAGCGGAACGTCATCGCGCCAAGATGGCCAAACGCAAAGCCGCGCAGGACGCCGAAGTCGCCGGCAAAACGATCGAGAAGGGTTTGCTGATCGTGCACACCGGCACCGGCAAAGGGAAATCGACCGCGGCGTTCGGACTTGCGTTGCGTATGCTGGGCCGCGGGCACCGTGTCGGCGTGGTGCAATTCGTCAAGGGCGAATGGCACTCGGCCGAACGCGATGCACTTGCCAAGTTCGGCGATCAGATTTCCTGGCACACCATGGGCGAGGGATTTACCTGGGAGACGCAGGACCGTGCGCGCGATGTTGCCGCCGCCGAGCGCGCCTGGGCGCAGGCGCTTGAACTCATGGCCGATCCGGGCTTCGCACTCGTTATTCTCGACGAGCTCAATATCGCGCTGCGTTACGACTATCTCGACCTTGAGAGTGTCGTCGCGGCGCTGACCAGCCGGCGGTCCGGGCTGCATGTCGTCGTCACCGGCCGCAACGCCAAGCCGAAGCTGCTCGCCGCCGCTGATCTGGTCACCGAGATGACGCTGGTGAAACATCACTTCGCCGCCGGCGTGAAGGCGCAACCGGGTATCGAGTTCTAGGCGCATGCCGGCGCGTGCGCTCATGTTTCAGGGCACCGGCTCGGACGTCGGCAAATCCTTGATCGTTGCCGGTCTCGCCCGCGCTTTCGCCAAACGAGGCCTTACGGTCCGGCCGTTCAAGCCACAGAATATGTCGAATAATGCGGCGGTTACCGCCGACGGCGGCGAAATCAGCCGCGCGCAGGCTTTGCAGGCGCGCGCCGCCTGCACGCCGACGAGCGTGCACATGAATCCGGTATTGCTGAAGCCGCAAAGCGAGATCGGCGCGCAGATCGTGGTGCAGGGGCGCGTTTACGGCGCGGCCAAGGCGGCCGCCTATCAGCACATGAAGAGCGATTTGCTGCTCTTTGTGCTGGAGAGCTACGCAAAGCTGCGCGGTGAGGCCGATCTCGTCTTGGTCGAAGGCGCCGGCAGCGCCGCGGAAGTCAATCTGCGCGCGAACGATATCGCCAATATGGGTTTTGCCCGGGCGGCTGACGTGCCGGTGGCGCTGATTGGCGACATCGACCGGGGCGGCCTAATCGCAAGCCTCGTCGGCACCAAGGCCGTGATCGCACCCGAAGACGCGGCGCTCGTCTGCGGGTTCATTGTCAACAAGTTTCGCGGCGATACGGCGCTGTTCGCAGCGGGAATGGAACGCATCACGCAGGCGACCGGTTGGCCGGCGCTCGGCCTGGTTCCGTATTTCGCCGACGCGCGCCTGCTTCCGGCGGAGGATGCCCTCGCGCTGGAGCAAAGCCGGTCGGCAAAGTCCGCCGCGCGCATGCGCATCGCGGTCCCGATCCTGCCGCACATCGCCAATTTTGACGATCTCGATCCGCTCGAGGCCGAGCCGGAGGTAGAACTGGTGCGCGTGCGGCCGGGAGCGGCGCTGCCCGGCGACGCCGATCTCATCATGCTGCCCGGCTCGAAGGCGACGATAGCCGATCTCGCGGCGTTGCGCGCCGCCGGCTTCGACATCGACATTGCAGCGCATCGCCGCCGCGGCGGCATGGTTCTCGGCCTGTGCGGCGGCTTTCAGATACTCGGTCGCACGATCGCCGATCCCGGCGGGATCGAAGGCCCACCCGCCTTGGTGAATGGTCTCGGATTGATTGATGTGGCGACAACGCTCTCGGATGCGAAGCGGCTTGAACCGGTTCGCGGTACGACGAGCAACGGCGTTCCGTTCAGCGGCTACGAGATGCATATGGGTGTCACCAACGGGCCCGATTGTGCGCGCCCGTTCGCGCGACTGGCCGATGGCTCGCCGGAAGGCGCAGTTTCCGCAGATGGTCTGGCGATCGGCACCTACGTGCACGGGCTATTTGCGGACGACCGGCAACGTGCGGCCTGGCTTGCCCGCTTCGCCGCCGGTGCGGCGAACATCGCCTACGAAAGCCGGGTCGAGCAAACCCTCGATGCACTGGCCGCGCATTTGGCGGCGCATCTCGATCTCGATCGTCTGCTCAGATTGGCGCGATAACGAACGCCGTTGCGATGGCAAGAAGCGCGATCAGGATCGCACCGGCGCGCCGATAAAGCGCCAGCGCTCGGCAAATGTCGGCGGCAACGGCGTCACGGCGTCCGTCTCCCATCACGGCGTCTGCGACCGGTACGCCGCCATAGACGCGCGGCCCGGCAAGCGAAAGGTCGAGCGCGCCCGCCATGGCGGCTTCAGGATAGCCGGCGTTGGGTGAACGGTGATACGCGGCGTCGCGCCACACTGCGCTCCAGGCAGCGCCGGCCGAATTGTCCTTGCTCAAGGCCGCTGCGGCGACCAGCAGAAGCCCCGCCAGCCGCGAGGCCGGCAAATTGACCAGATCGTCAAACTTTGCGGCGGCCCAGCCAAAGGCCGCATGGCGCTCTGTGCGATGGCCGATCATACTGTCGGCGGTGTTGATCGCCTTGTAGAGTGCTGCTCCAGGGAGCCCGGCAGTGACCATCCACAGGACTGGCGCGACGACGCCGTCGGAGAAATTCTCTGCGAGGCTCTCGATCGCCGCGCGCGCGATGCCGGCGGCGTCGAGCGCCCCGGTATCGCGGCCGACGATGCGCGCCACGGCGGTTCGACCGGCCGACACGTCGTCCTTCTCAAGAGCTTCGACGACGTCTGCCACGTGCCGATGCAGGCTCCTCTGTGCAACTAGCGAACTGGCGATGGCGCCGATCGCGATCGTCCCCAACGGAAGACGCCACACGGCGCGCTCGACGATGAAGGCAATTGCGCCGACAACGGCAAGAAGGATTAAGAGTGCGGCGACGCCGGCGGCACGCCGCCTCTCCGGGTCATCCGTCTCGCGATTAAGCCTGCGGTCGAGCCAGCCAATCAGCAGGCCCATCCAGGTCACCGGATGGCCGATAGCCCGCAGCAAGCGCTCCGGATAGCCGAGGCAGAGCTCGACCAGCATGGCGACAAGTGCAACTGCGATCGACATGATCCTCACCGGTGAGGCGGACGAACAGCCCGTTCACGGCGGCGACCTTGGCGCCGCGCGACGATTGTTTCCGGACGCTCCCGAACCTTTCATCGACCTCTCGACCGGGATCAATCCCAATCCGTACCCGCTGCCGCGATTTTCGGCCGAGCTTTATGCGCGGTTGCCCGAGCCTGCCACGGTCGTCGCCTTGGCGGCGGCGGCCGCGCGCGCCTATGGCGCGCCGTCCGCGGCGCATATTGTGCCCGCGCCCGGGACGCAGATCCTGTTGCCGCTGGTCGCCCGATTGGTGCGCCCAGGCCGCGCCGCCGTTCTGCTACGGAGCTATCCAGAACACGCACGCGCGGCTGCCTTTGCGGGACACACGCTCACTTCCGTGCACGCGATCGAAAAATGCGGCGACGCGAACCTGATCATTGTCGGCAATCCCAACAATCCCGACGGCAGGCTGTTCGCCCGCGCCGACTTGCTTGCGCTCGCCAAGGACTTGCGCCGGAGCGGCGGTGTGCTCGTGGTCGACGAGGCGTTCATGGATGTCGGACCGCCGGGTGTCGGCCTCGCCGCCGACACAGCGCTGAGCAATATCGTCGTGCTGCGGTCGTTCGGCAAATTCTTCGGCCTTGCCGGTGTGCGGCTTGGCTTTGCGATCGCCGCGCCGGCGATTGCCGCGCGGCTGCGTGCCGCGCTCGGCCCGTGGGCGGTTTCCGGACCTGCGGCCGCCGTCGGTGCGAAGGCATTAGCGGACACGGCCTGGATCGAGCGGACGCGCGAGCGGCTTGCGAAATCGGTGCGGCGGCTCGATGCGATTCTCGCCGGGGCGCTGCTCGACATTGTCGGCGGCACAAACCTATTCCGGCTGGTGCGGACGCCGGCGGCGCCCGCGCTGTCCTATCACTTGGGGCGCGCCGGCATCTGGGTGCGCACCTTTCCAGATAAGGCGGATTGGCTGCGTTTCGGCCCGCCACCGAATGAGCGAGCGTGGCGAAGGTTGCATCATGCCATGGAGTCATTCCGGGACAGCGGAAAGGCCACCAGGCGGGGAGTTAATCGTGGCGGCAAAGATCGGCTTCGATGAAGCGTTCCGCGCGCAGCTGCGCGACCTTTTGGCTTGGCGGCGGGACGTCCGGCGTTTCCGGAGCGATCCGTTGCCCGACGGCGCCCTTGATCGCCTTATCGACCTCGCCTGCCTCGCGCCGTCGGTGGGACTGAGCCAGCCCTGGCGCTTCGTCATTGTGGAAGATGAAGCGTGCCGCGCCGCGATCCGGCGAAATTTCGCGGCCTGTAACGCCGAAGCGCTGGGCGCACAAACCGGCGAGCGGGCGGGACTTTATGTGCGGCTCAAGCTTGCGGGCCTGGAGGAGGCGCCGTGCCATCTCGCGGTCTTTGCCGACCGTACTACCGCTCAGGGTCACGGGCTTGGACGCCACACCATGCCGGAGATGATCGAGTATTCGGCGGTGACGGCCGTGCATACGATCTGGCTTGCAGCGCGCGCGCAAGGCATCGGCATGGGCTGGGTCTCCATCCTCGATCCGAAAACCGTGGCCGAACTTCTCAGCGTTCCTGCCGCGTGGAAATTCATCGGTTATTTCTGTCTCGGTTATCCGCAGCTTGACGACGTCGTGCCCGAGCTGGAGCAGGCGGGCTGGGAGAAACGATGCCTCCCGTCATCGGTTACGATTAAGCGTTAACGGCCGTCCCGCGGCGTCTCCGATTTTTCTGTGCCAAATCAGGGCAAATTTGCTGGCATTACGCTTGCTCCCTCTCGACCGACGCTTCGCGCGTGTACCAGAAGCGGGACTCCGCTCCTGAAAAATCACGCGCGGCGCGAAACCAGAGCGGCGCCGATTGAATCCAATCGGTAAACGCTCGCAGGGAGAGAGCGGTGTTGAATAGTCGTCTTGCCGAATGGTCCTCGGCTTCGTGGTCGATCGCCCGCATCGGCGCAGCGACAGTCTTTTCCGTCGCAATGTTGACGTCGGCTAACGCCGGCAATATCGTTGACTTGAGCTGTGTCGCCGGCGCGAGGAGCTTTAACTGCGTGGCGCAAATGGCCACGGCCGGTGATCCCTACGTCAGGATCGTGCCGGAAGCGGTCGGCGAAGTTCACAAAGCGGAATTCGCAGCCCGCGACCGCAAGTGGGTCGCGCGCTGCCATCCGGTCGTGGAACGCGACGGCTACGGCGTTGCGCGCTACCACTATGCCGCGCCCGGCTGTGAATACGGGCTTGGCACCGAGTGAAGATCGCGCGGCCCGGATATGGGCCGTGCGTTTGCTTCAGCGAAGGGGATTTGCCGGCTTTGGCGGACGCCGCATGGCGGAGGTTGTCTGTCCCGGAAGGTACTTGGCGACAATTCTGGGATCGAGTTCCCGGTAGGCTTCGTCCGGCAGGCGATACCACACCTCGTTACGACCCAGAAATTCAAGGCCGAGATAGCCACGAACGGTCAGGGTCTGGCCGTCCGGGCTCAGCGTCATTTTAGCGCTATAGATATTGCCGTCCCGCGGATCGAGAATATTGCCGTGCTCGTACTGCAAGCCTGTTCGTTGCATGTCTCTGATGATGGATATCCCGAGCGTGGGGGCGTCTTTGCGGTCATCCCGGCAACGCCGACACCTTGCCTCGGCGGGGTCATCGGTCGGGCGCGGAAAGAGTTTCGCCGCGATGCCCTCGTAGACGTCGCCGTTCTCGATGAACAGGAACCAGACCACCGATTTGCCGGTCGCCGGATCGACCTTCTGCCAAAGCCCGGCCACGGACGGCTCCGCTGCGGCAAGCGGCTGGAGGGTGGCGAAGAGAGCCAACAAAAGCCCCACCAGCCCTGCCATAGCCGGCTTTGTCCACTGCACCACTGAGCGCCTCTCCGAAATCATGCGCGACCCGCTATACACCATGAATCGCTTGATGGGGCGGAACTAATCCTTCCACAATGCGGTGATTTAGCGACGCTGACGGGGAAAAAAGGCCAAGTTTCCTCCCGGCGTGCCGCATTTTCTTGCTTGCATCGGACAGCACAGGTTCCAATGATTATACCAGCCGGCGGATCAAAATCGGTCCGTCAGCCTTAGACGTCATTGGGTCCGGAATTTGAATTTCATGCCACGTCCCCCGTCCACTTCGCGTTCCAGTTTAGCCCTCGACAATTTGCGGGCCGTGGTGATTCTTATCGTGCTTGCCTTCCATTCAGTGCTGGCCTACGTCGCGTGGATACCGCCACGAACGTCCGGGTTTAGCGATCCACCCTATGGATGGCGCGCCTTTCCAATTGTCGATGGCCACCGCTGGTTTGGCTTCGACCTGTTTTGCGCGTGGCAGGACGTCTATCTGATGTCGCTGATGTTCCTGCTGTCCGGCCTGTTCGTTTGGCCGAGCCTGCAACGCAAGCAAACCTTGGGTTACGCGCGCGACCGCTTGGGGAGACTCGGAATCCCCTTCCTGTTTGGCGTCGTCGTGCTCATTCCGATCGCGATTTATCCGGCCTACCTCGCCACCACCGCTGATCCGAGCGTATCCGATTATGTTGGGCGTTACGTGTCTTTGCCTTTCCTGCCCAATGGGCAATTGTGGTTCCTGTGGCAGCTTCTCGCGCTGAATTTTGTCGCGGCCGGTCTTTATCGCGTCGCGCCTAATGCGCTGCGAGCGTTGGGGCGCTGGTCAGCCGTCGCCGGACAACGTCCTGCCTTGTACTTTGCCGTGCTCGTCGCCGCTTCGGCCGTGGCCTATATCCCGCTGGCGCTGGCGTTCACGCCATGGGCGTGGTCGGATTCGGGATTGCTTTCCGTGCAATGGTGCCGGCCGTTGCTCTATGGCGTCTATTTCTTCGCGGGAATGGGAATCGGTATCGCCGGCATCGATGTCGGCCTTGTCGACGCCGACGGCGCACTGGCGCGCGGCTGGAAGCTCTGGCTCGCTGTCGCAATCGTGTCGCTGTTGGTCTGGATGGGCGTAACGTCGCTGACCATGGAAGGTCCGGCGCCGATCGCCACCGAGATGGCGGCCGGTCTCTGCTTTGTCATTGCCTGCGCTGGCGGCTGCTTTTTCCTGATTGCCGCAGGCCTGCGTTTTGGCGCAAGACGTTCGGCTATGCTTGGCAACCTGTCAGCCAATGCGTACAGCCTTTATCTCGTCCACTACGACTTCGTCGTTTGGTTGCAATACGCGCTGCTCGCTTCCACCCTGTTCGCTGTGCTCAAGGGAGCGATTGTTTTTGCCGGAACACTAATGCTGAGCTGGCTGACCGTGCTGGTGGTGCAGCGTATTCCCTTCGGATCGTTGCTGTTGGCGGCCCCGCCGCGGGTGCCCGATCTGGGGGCGCCTTCCTCCGGCGGAGCTTATGCGCGGGTCCGGCAAACCGATTCGCAGTGAATTAGGTCAGCGCCGCCCGCATCGCCTTGCTGATTGTCGCAAGTCCCGCGTCGACGTCGCCGGCAATATCGGCGTGCAAGACGCGCCGGCCCCGGTCGGCCAGCACGCGAAAATCGCCGCGCGCCTGCGCCGCTTCGATTACGCCGAAGCTCGCCTTGCGGCCCGGAATTGCAAGATCGGATCGCGGTTGCGCGGTAACCTGGAGAAAGACGCCGGAATTCGGACCACCTTTGTAAACCTGCCCGGTCGAATGCAGAAAGCGCGGGCCGAACTGCAGGCAGGTCGCGACGCGCTTGTGATCGCGCACCGCGGCGCGAAGATCTTGTAGTGTCTTCAGCCGCGCTTCTTCAGGGTCGATGTAGGCGAGCAGCGCGAAATAGTCGCCCCCATTGAGTCTGGCAAAATGCGCCCTTAGCCAGCTTTCGAGCGTCGCGTCCGCTCCCAATGTCCGCAGCGCCTGGCCGTTACGTTCGTCGGTGTAAAGCGAGATACCGGCTGCTTCGGCAACCGGCCGCTCTGACGGCAACGCGCCCGTTGTTTCAAACGCCTCCGTCATGGCGCGGGTCGCGATCTTGCTCGCCTCGACGTCCGGCTGGTCGAACGGGTTGATGCCCAGCACAGCACCGGCCACGATGGTCGCCATCTCGAAGCGAAAAAATTCCTGCGCCAGAAACTCCGGCGAAGGAAGATCGATGCGTGCAACCGGATGACCCGCGCGCGTGAGCGTGTCGATCAATTGGTCCTGCGCCGGAACGGGATGCGCGGTGTCCCGCAGATAAACGAACATCCTGTGCGCGTCGTAGACCGAAGGCGGGCCGAGCGCTTCCCCGGCGATCGGAATGATGCCCTTTCCGTCTTTGCCGGTCGATTCCGCCAACAATTGCTCGGCCCACGCGCCAAAGGACGCAAGCGATGGCGAGGCGACTAGCGTGAGCTTGTCGCGCCCGCAGAGAGCCATAGCGCCGATAACGAGACCGAGCGCGACCCCGGGATTCTCGGCGGCCGGCGCTTCGGGACCGCACGCCTGTGCCATGACGCGTGCCGTTTGAAGAAACCCGCGCGGATCGTGGCCGGCCGCCGCGAGTGGCACCATGCCGAAATGCGAAAGTACGGAATAGCGTCCGCCGATCCCGGGGACGCCGAAAAAGATGCGGCGGAATCCCTTCGTTTCGGCCAGCGTTTGCAGCCGCGAGCCCGGATCGGTGATGGCAACGAAGCGCGAAGCCGCCGCGCCGCCGACTACGGCTGATGCGCGCGCAAAAAAATAATCCATCAGGACGTTCGTTTCGAGCGTCGTTCCCGATTTGCTCGAGACGATGAACAAGGTGCGGGCGATGTCTACGCCGTGCTCGAAACGCCGCACCTGTGTCGGATCGGTGGAGTCGAGCACGCGCATTTTGGGAAAGCCCGGCGCCGAGCCGAGACTTTTCGCCAGCACCTCGGGGCCAAGACTCGATCCGCCCATCCCCAGGAGCAACACGTCGCTGAAATTATCGGCGCGCAGCCGCCGGCCGAACTCCTCGATCGCGGCGGTGTCTCGCAACTCACGGTCGACGATGCCGAGCCAGTCAAGCCAGTCGGCTTCATTCCGGCCGGTCCACAGCCCTGCATCCCCGTTCCATACCCGACCGGTATTTCCTGCTGATTGCCAGTCCTGCTGCGCCTTGGTGACTTGGCGCAAAAGCGATTGCGGCAAAGCGATCGTCTGTTGGTTCCGTGTTTGCACCAAGGCGAACTCGCTCCTACCCGGTCGGGGTTCCGGACCCTCGGCGCGTGCGGACATAGGATACCCGATATCCGTCGTAAAGCAGGGTCGGCAAAGCGGCGCGCCACGGCCGCCGCGGAGCGCGCGTAATAATGTTTGAATGCCGCCGCGCGGGTGTTATGTGATCGCGTCAAACTCGCGGCAGTTGCTGGGGATCAAGGCCGCGATTTCCATGACGACCTTGTGACGTCCAACGTGGATCGGGCATCGCGGATATGCGGCTGAACGTGCCAATTTCCGTCGGCGGCTGGGGCCGTTTCTTCAGCCGCTGGGACGTGGTCGCGGTGCTGTTGATTCTCGGGCTGCTGATGTTCGTGGCAGGGGCAAGCCGGCACATGCTTCAACCCTTGTCAGAGCTGCAAGGCCAGCCGGTATCGCTCGATCCCGCCAATTTGCCCGAATACGCCGCGCGCACCACGCTCCGCATGCTGCTCGCGATGGCGTTGTCGCTGATTTTCACATTCACCTACGCGACGCTCGCCGCCAGGAACAAATACGCCGAGCGGCTACTCGTGCCGTTGCTCGATATTCTTCAGTCGGTGCCGATCCTCGGCTTCATCTCGATCACTATCGTGTTTTTCATGGCGCTCGCGCCTGGGCGGGTGCTGGGCGCCGAATTTGCCGCGATTTTCGCGATCTTCACCAGCCAAGCCTGGAATATGGCGTTCAGCTTCTACCAGTCGCTCCGCACGGTACCGACCGAGCTGGTTGAGGCGTCGCGCAACTTCCGCCTAAGTCCCTGGATGAGCTTCTGGCGGCTCGACGTGCCGTTCGCGACGCCGCAACTGATCTGGAACATGATGATGTCCATGTCGGGAAGCTGGTTCTTCGTGGTTGCATCAGAGGCGATCAGCGTCGGCAACACGACAATCACGCTGCCCGGCGTGGGCTCTTACATCGCGCTCGCCATCGAGCAGCGGGATTTGACGGCGGTCGGCTATGCGATCCTGACCATGGCCATCGTGATCCTGATCTACGATCAAGTATTGTTTCGGCCGCTGGTGGCATGGGCCGATCGCTTCCGGTTCGAGCAGGAGCCCGGCCTGTTGCCGCCGCGTTCGTGGATGCTTGACGTGCTGCGCCGCTCCCGGCTCGTTGACCGGCTCACCCGGCCGTTCGCGGTGGTTTGGCGGCATTTGCTGCTGGCGCGCTGGCCGGAACGCGCCGAACCAGCCAAACGCGAGCCGCGAACGCCGCGGCATGGCTGGATCACCTTCCAGTGGGTAGCGATCCTGGCCGCGTTTACCGCGCTCGCGCTCTGGCAGGTTGGGCGCTTCGTCACCGATGACATTACGCTGTCCGATCTGGGCACCGCGCTGCTGCTTGGGCTGGCGACCCTGAGCCGCATTGTGGTTCTGATCGCCATCGCCAGCGTGATCTGGGTGCCGATAGGCGTTTGGGTCGGCACCCGCGCGCAAGTCGCCAATTTGGTGCAGCCGGTCGCGCAGTTTCTCGCCGCTTTTCCAGCCAATCTCCTGTTCCCGATCGCGGTTTCGGCAATCGTCGCATTGCGGCTCGATCCGAATATCTGGCTGAGCCCGCTGATGATCCTCGGCACCCAGTGGTACATCCTCTTTAACGTGGTGGCCGGCGCGTCGGCGATTCCGGCGGAGCTGCGGGCAGCCGCCACCAATTTTCGCGTCCGGGGCTGGCTGTGGTGGCGGCGAATCGCGTTACCGGCGGTGCTGCCCTATTACGTGACCGGCGCAATCACCGCTTCCGGCGGATCATGGAATGCCAGCATCGTCGCCGAGGTTGCCAGCTGGGGCAACGAACACCTGCAAGCCTTCGGTCTGGGCGCATATATTGCGCAGGAGACCGCCGCCGGTGATTTTCATCACATCGTGCTCGGCATCGCGGTCATGAGCTTTTTCGTCGTCGTTATCAATCGCGTGTTCTGGCGTCCGTTGTATCTTTATGCCGAACGCAAGTTCCGGCTGGGTTGAGGCCTCGCCATGAGCACCATGCTCCTTGATATTCATGCGCTCCGGCAAACTTTCCCGCGCGCCGACGGCGGAGAGTTTTTGGTTCTCGACGGTATCGATCTGGAACTGGCGCAGGGTCAGATCGTCGGGCTCCTCGGCCGTACCGGCTCCGGCAAATCGACCCTGCTGCGTTCGATCGCCGGCCTGATGCCGCCGTCGTCCGGCACCATCACCTATCTCGGCCAGCCCGTTCTTGCGCCGGCACCCGGCATCGCCATGGTGTTCCAGAGCTTCGCGCTGTTCCCCTGGCTGACGGTGCTGGAGA
>CAYVPC010000003.1:0-46784 GCA_964453555.1 uncultured Hyphomicrobiales bacterium
CTGGCGAAAGCAGCTTCGGCTTCCTTGTGCTTGCCGGCTTCCGCCAGTATCACCGCTTGCTCGAACGCGGCGCCGGCCTCGGCCGCCTTTTTGCCTTCCCACCATTGGTAACCGCGCCAGGCGCCCACCGCCGCGATTATGAGAACGCAGGCAACGATGAAGTAGGTGCCATAGCTCTGCCACAGCTTTTTGAGCTGCTCGCGGCGGACTTCCTCGTCCACTTCATGGAAAATATCGGCCACAGATCATGCCCCAGCACGAGCCCTGGCTCAGGACCAAGGATCGACAAAATCGAGGAATTCCGGACGCTTAGACCCCAAAATCCTCGCTGGAGCTAGAATAATCATGTGGCACGAGCAAGGCAAAGCCGCGCGCCGGCTGCGACCAAGAGGCCCTGCCGTTAAGGTTTCTTTTTGCGCATCGGATAAACGTTGTCGGGACCGGGGAAACTGCGCGCCCGCACCTCCTCGGCATAGCTCCTTACCGCCCGCTCGATCGACGGCCCAAGCTCACCGAAGCGTTTGACGAATTTCGGCACGCGCGGCGACAGCCCGAGCATGTCCTCGAGCACCAGGATCTGGCCGTCGCAAGCAACGCTCGCGCCGATGCCAATAGTTGGGATCGCGACTTGGCCGGTGATGCGCCGCGCCAGAGGCTCGGCGATGGCTTCGAGCACGACCGCGAATGCGCCGGCATCCGCGACCGCGTGCGCGTCCGCCTCGATCGGCGCCCAATCGCTTTCCTCGCGCCCTTGCGCCCGGAACGATCCGATCGTGTTGATCGCCTGCGGCGTCAGGCCGACATGGCCCATGACCGGCACGCCGCGCTGAACGAGAAAAGAGATGGTTTCCGCCATCCGCCGCCCGCCTTCGAGTTTGATGGCGCCGCAACCGGTCTCCTTAAGCACCCGCGCAGCGGACGCGAATGCCTGCTCCTTGGAGGCTTCATACGAACCAAACGGCAGGTCGACGATCACCAGCGCGCGCTTCGAGCCACGCATCACCGCGTGGCCTTGCAGGATCATCATGTCGAGCGTCACCGGCACCGTCGTTTCCAGCCCGTGCATCACCATGCCGAGCGAATCGCCGACCAGGATCACGTCGCAATAGCCGTCGAGGATGCGCGCGGTATGCGCGTGATAGGAGGTCAGGCATACGATCGGTTCGCCGCCTTTGCGGCTGCCGATGTCCGGCGCGGTGAGCCGGCGGATACCGTCCTGCAGCGACATCGGTCAGTGTCCCGGCATGGGTGCGGCGAAGGCCGGCACGACGACCGGATGAAACACGAAGCCGAGCGCCAGATAGAGGATGGTACCGACGATGACCGCGATAATGTCGTTTCGCCGTCCGCCTGCCGGAATCGGCGGAACGCCGGCATTGTCGCGACGCTTCAGCGCGATACGATCATAGACAGCCCAGACGAGCACCGCGCCGAAAAGAATCATCCCGCCGAGATCGCCGTTGGCGCAGAGATGCGCGGCGACCCAGATTTTGACGCCGACCAGCATCGGATGCTTGAGCACGCGCTTGATGTCGCCCGGAATATAGGCGGCGACGACCGCGATACTCGCCGGCCACATCAGCGCCACGACAATGTGACGCGTCCACGCCGGCGGATACCAAATCGGGACGATGCCCTCGGCGCGGTAGCGCGCAAAGCCGTAGCCGATCAGCACAAGCCCGACGATCGAGACCAGCGAGAAAAGGCCGAGATACGGTCCCCGGCCGATTTTCGAAATCAGCGCATCACGCTCGCCGCGCAGCGACACGAACACGTGCGCACCCAGAAATACAACAAGGCCTACGATTTCAACGCTGAGGCCCATGGCCGAGCCGATACTCTGACAGTTGCATTTTCAACGTGGGACAAAGCGCGTCCCCCCCGATCACGGGGCGCGATCATGACGAGGAGCCCGCGCTTGTCAATGACGGCAAAGGGCCCGCCGCGGGAGCAGCGGAGCCCGGGATTCGTTGCAATAATTGGCGCCGAACGTCAGGGTCCGCCGAAGCGGAAGTTGATGCCGGCCTTGACTTCCTGGACGTTGAGATTGGCGCTCGACGTATAGACCGGTTGCAATGGCGTCGAAAAATTCAACGTCTGCGACCCGAAGTTGAGATAGTCGTATTCGATCTTGGCCGACCAGTTTTTGCTGATGCCATATTCGAGGCCGGCGCCAACGGTCCAGCCGGTGCGCATAAAGGTCGTGCCCGCGCTATTGCCGCCGAGATCGGTCAGGCTGCTTTGGTCCCGGGCGAGCGCCAAGCCGCCCTTACCGTAGACGAACAGACGATCGAATGCGGCACCGACACGGCCGGTGACGGTCGAAGTCCAGTTGGTATTGGTGTTGATGGTGTCGCCGATGGAATCGGCGGCGCTGCCTTTGAGGCCCGTCCAGCTGAAATCGCCCTCGACGCCGAGCACAAGCACGTTCAACTGATAGTTCGCCCCGATCTGCCCGCCGCCGAGGAATCCAACGCCGCTGTTGAATGTGTTGGTGCCGCCGGTGAACGGGTCGCTCCAGGAGGAGCCGGCATAGCCGGCGCCGGCGTGACCGCCGATGTAAAAGCCGGTCCAGTTGTAGATCGCGGCTGGCGCGTAGGCGACCGGCGCAACGGGAGCGGCAGCCGGTGCCGGCGGCAGATCAGCCGCCGCGGCCGGAACGATGGAAAGAGCAGCCCCGGCGGCCAACGCAACGCCGCCGACGCAGGCGCGCAACATCATGTAGGTCCTCCACCCCTCGTCCCCCGAACACCCGCCCGTAAGGAGCCGCAGGTCTTCGAGGAAAGCGTGGTCGCACGGTGGCGGGAATCGGATGTTGATGAGGAAAAAGCCGCCGCAATTGTCGTCAACGATGGCACACCGCGGTTCCAAACAATGGAACACTCCGCTAGAACGTGCGGCGACGCGTAATCAAAGGGAGGAAACAAAAATGACCGGTGCTCTGGCCCAGGGCGTCTATCAAATCGGATTCGTCGTGCCGGATATCCACAAGGGCATGGATTTCTTCAAAAGCAAGCTCGGCGCGTCCGAATTCCTGTTCATCGAGAAGCCTGAACTGCAGGACGAGACTTATTTGGGCAACCCAGCGCCGCTGCGGCTGCATCTCGCCTTCGGTTGGTGCGGCGATGTTCAGATCGAGCTGGTGCAGCCGATCGCCGGCGTAAGCACCTATTCGAAATTCCTCGATCACAACCCGCAAGGCGGCATGCACCACTACGGTATCGAAGTGCCGAATTACGCCCAGGGCGTGAAAGACATGGAGGCGCGCGGCTATACCCTCGTACAAGGCGGGCGCCACAATGAAACGAGGTTCGCCTATTTCGACACCACCGGCGTCATCGGCGCGTTGACCGAGGTGGTCTATCTCCAGCCCGAAGAAAAAGCCTTCATGCTAACGCTCAAGCACAAGAAGTAAGAAAGTTTCAGCTCAGCGACCCAGCGTAAAGCTCCGGCGTAAATCCGACCAGAAGCTTGCCGCCGCCGAGTTCAAGCACCGGCCGCTTGATCATGGACGGCTGCGCGAGCATCAACGCTACGGCCTTTTTTGCATCCAGGCCGGCTTTGTCCTTGTCCGGGAGCTTACGAAACGTCGTGCCGTTGCGGTTGAGCAACGTTTCCCAGCCGAGTTTTTTGCACCAGCCTTCCAGACGCGCGCGTTCGATCCCTGCCGTCTTGTAATCGTGGAATGAATAATCCACGCCGCGCTCGTCGAGCCAGGCGCGCGCTTTCTTCATCGTATCGCAGTTCTTGATGCCGTGGATGGTGGGCGACAATTCTTGGTCCCGCTCGCAGGATGCGCTCAGGCTGGGGCGCCCTGGCGAATGAAGTCTTGAGTGATACCCATCATGTAATCACGCTTGCCGAACGGCACGCCGAGGTGGCGCAGGATGTCGTAGGCGGTCACGACGTGAAAATAAAAATGTGGGATCGACCAATGCTGCACGAATTGCAGGCCGTTCGCTTCGAAGATTCTCGAGCCTTGCAGCGAAAGCTCAATCTTGCGGTCTTCGGCATTCTCAAAAGCCTGGACGTTCACGCCGGTTATAGTCTGAACTGTCTGCTCGACCAGCGCCTTATGCTCGTCGAAGGTAAGCTCCTTGATGTCGATCTTGGGCGGCGTCTGGCCGGTCGCCCGCGCGATGCCATCTTTGGCATGATGGCACGCCAGCTGGATTTGCGACGAGAGAGGGAATATGTCCGGCGCAAGCCGCTCTTTCAGCAACGCCGCCAAGTCGGTGCCCTTGGCGCGGGCGTACTCCGCGCCCTTGTCGAGCAGCCCCGAAAGCGAGCGAAGCGCCGGTACGAAAGTATCGAGAGCCAATGTTGAGTTCTTCATGTCACATCCTCCCTAGGATCACTATCTCACTCCCACTCGATCGTTCCCGGTGGTTTCGAGGTGACATCGTATACCACGCGATTAACGCCTTTGACTTCGTTGACGATGCGAGTGGCGACGGCGCCAAGAAAATTCATGTCGAACGGATAGAAATCGGCAGTCATGCCGTCGGTCGAGGTGACGGCGCGCAATCCGACGACGTAGTCGTAGGTGCGGAAATCGCCCATGACGCCGACGGTTCGCACCGGCAGCAGCACCGCGAACGCCTGCCAGATATCGTCGTACAGCCCGGCGCGGCGGATTTCCTCGATAAAGAGGTCGTCGGCAAGCCGCAGGATGTCGAGCTTCTCGCGGGTAATTGCTCCGGGGATGCGGATGGCGAGGCCCGGACCGGGGAATGGATGGCGGCCGACGAAGGCCTCTGGCAGATCAAGTTCGCGGCCAAGCGCGCGCACTTCGTCCTTGAACAATTCGCGGAGCGGCTCGACGAGCTTCATGTTCATGCGCGCCGGCAGGCCGCCGACATTGTGGTGCGATTTGATCGTCACCGACGGGCCGCCGGTAAACGACACGCTTTCGATCACGTCCGGATAGAGGGTGCCCTGGGCGAGAAACTCGGCGCCGCCGATTTTCTTGGCTTCCGCCTCGAACACGTCGATGAAGAGCTTGCCTATCGTCTTGCGCTTCTCCTCCGGGTCGTCGATCCCGGCCAGCGCCTTGAGGAAGCGATCCTCGGCGGCGACATGCACGAGCGGGATGTTGTAGTGGCCGCGGAACAAAGCGACGACACGCTCGCCCTCGCCGAGCCGAAGCAATCCGTGATCGACAAACACGCATGTCAGCTGCTCGCCGATCGCCTCGTGGATAAGCACGGCAGCGACGGCGGAATCGACTCCGCCCGACAGGCCGCAGATCACTTTGCCCTTGCCGACCCGGCGGCGGATCTTTTCGATCGCCTCATCCTTGAACGCGCGCATGGTCCAGTCGCCGCGGCAGCCTGCGATCTTGCGCACGAAATTGCGCAGGATCGCCGCGCCGTGCGGGGTATGCACGACTTCGAGATGGAATTGGGTCGCGTAGAATTTGCGCTTTTCGTCAGCGATCATCGCAATCGGCGCGTTCGGCGAGGTGCCGACAGCGGCAAATCCTTCAGGCGGCTTGGTAACGCGATCGCCGTGGCTCATCCATACCGGATAACGCTGGCCGACCTCCCACACGCCGTCATACAGCGCCGACGGCGTGGTCACTTCGACCTCGGCCCGGCCGAATTCGCGGTGATGCCCGGCTTCGACCTTGCCGCCCAGTTGCTGCGCCATGGCCTGCTCGCCGTAGCAGATGCCGAGCACCGGCACGCCGGCCTGAAAGATCGCCCGCGGGGCGAGCGGCGCGTCTTCCTCGAGCACGGAGGCCGGCCCGCCGGAAAGGATCACACCGTTCGGTTTGAGCTCGCGCAGCGCCGCTTCGGCGTTTTGGAACGGAACAATCTCGCAATAGACGTTCTCCTCGCGCACGCGCCGGGCGATGAGCTTGGTCACCTGCGAGCCAAAATCGACGATGAGAATGGTGTCGTGAGCCGCCATAGGGGGTTTTATGGCAACCGTCTCAGCCTGTCGAGTTATCGCAACAGAAGTCATCCAGAGCGCCGCAGCAAGCTGACGAAAAACCCGTCCGTATCGGTCCGGCGCGGCGTCATCAGCAATCCTTCGTCCGAGATAAGCGCCGCGCGGGTAAAAAGATAGGCGCGCTCGCCGAGCGCTTGCGCTACTTCTGCGGGCTTTTCCACGGAAAAATTCTCGTACCGGCCGACAAAGGCACTGACCTGGTCGCTGTTTTCCTCGGTCAGGACCGAGCAGGTGATATAGGCAATGCGGCCGCCGGGTTTCACCAGCGCGGCAGCGCGATCGAGCAAAGCTACCTGCTGCTTCATACGCTCCGCCAGCGCACCCGGACGCACACGCCACTTGGCGTCCGGATTACGCCGCCAGGCACCGGTTCCGGTGCATGGCGCATCGATCAGCGCCAGATCGATGCGCCCATCGAGGTCGGCGAGTAAATCGGTATTGTCCCGCGGGATGCGCACCTGGACATTGCGCACGTCCGCGCGCGCAAGACGATCATGGATCGGCGCAAGTTGCCGCTTGTCGATATCGGTGGCGTAGATCTGGCCGTGATTGTCCATGGCGGCCGCGAGCGCCAGCGTCTTGCCGCCGGCGCCGGCCGCGAGGTCCACCACCTGCTCGCCGGGCTTTGCTCCGGCGAACAGCGCTGCAAGCTGCGAACCCTCGTCCTGGACCTCGATCGCGCCTTTGAGAAATGCGGGCTCGGCGTGGATCGCCGGGCTCTTGGCATCGGCGGCCAGCCGAATGCGCAGACCGACCGGCGACCATCGCGTCGGCGCAGTCTCAAGATGCGCAAGTTTCGGCGCGACGGAATCGCGCTCGGCCTTGAGCGTGTTGACCCGCAAATCGAGCGGGGCGCGGCTCGCCAAAGCTGCCCCCTCCGCCCCCCGCTCGTCGCCGAAGACGCGGGCGAAATGCGGATCAAGCCATTCGGGATAATCGCCGAGGATGAAAGGCGGCGCGCCGGCAAACGCGTCGCCAGCAAGTGCCGCCCGTTCCGGTTCGGTCAACGGAGCGGGTGCAAAGCGAGCGCCGCTGCACAACGCGGCAATTGCATCAATATCGAGACCGCGCTCGCGGCGGAGCATGCCGACGACCACGGCGCGCGGTGAACCTTCGCCCATCAGCCATGCCGACGACGCCTTGCGCCGCAGCGTGTCGTAAACGACGCCGGCGATGGCGGCACGATCCGACGAGCCGGCGAAGCGATGCGCGAGGCCCCAATCCTTGAGCGCGTCGGTGCCCGGCCGCCGGCGCGCCTCAATGTCGGCGATAACTTCAATGGCGGCGGAAAGTCGAGCAGCAGGCGTCATGCGCCGCCGTCACACGATACCGCCGGTGAGCACCTCGACGATGTAGATCGCCCACATGACCATGAGCACGAGCGCGCCGACGATGTAGAACCTGCCGCGCCATGTCACGTTATTGCTGGTCACGTGGATATAGGCCTGCAACACGCGGCTGATGACGAAAATCCAGGCCAGGACGACGAAAACATATCCCGCGTGGCGGGTGACCCATTCGAGTATGGTCAACACGTAGAACAGAACCGGGAGCTCGAATTGATTGGAGAACGAATACGCGGTTTGGGCGGTGCGCGCCGGCCATTTCGGCTGCCGCAGCGCAATGTCCGCGTGCTTGATGGCGCCGGAGCGGTAGTCCGCGTCGCGCAGCGCGCCCATCCGGAGCATGAGCGCGAAAGTAAGAATCACCTCGACAAATAGCGGCAGCAGCACAGCTTGAAGCGACATCTGATCTGACCCCGATTAGCGACCCACCCCTATCACGCGCGCCAAGCCGCGGCCAATACAGGCCGTTACAGCTTGACGCTGATCGCCGTCTCGCCCGAATCATCGACCAGCGCGCTGCGCCAGGATTTGCCGGTGAACAGCGCCTTGTGCACCGCATCCGCCGTTCCGCCGTGATTGAGGTTGGCAGTCACCAGTACGCCACCGGTGCGCAGCAAATTGCGCAACGCCGTGTGCAGCGCGGGGACCGGGGAGTTGCCGTCAAAGAAGGCGAGGTCGTAGCCGGGATCGAGCGTCGGAAGGATCTTAGCGAATTCGCCCTCGTGCACGGTGATGCGATGGTCGAGCGCAGCCGCCGCGATATTCTCGCGCGCGAGCGCGACGTGCTCCGGATCGCGCTCGATCGTATCGATCGTTGAATCCCGCGCGCCGTAAGCGAAGGACAGGGCGGTGTAACCAAGCGCCGTTCCCAGCTCCAGGATGCGCCGCGCGTTCGCCGCCGCGGCGAGCGCGCCGAGCAGCGGGCCGTTGTCGTAGGGATAAGTGCCGCAGCCGTGCTCCATGCGATGCCGGTCGGTGGCCTTGCGTATTTCCGCAAACGGGTCGGAGGACGGACGTCTCATCGGACGCGTTTACTCCCGGCTCGGATAATTCGGGCTCTCGCGGGTGATGGTGACATCGTGCACGTGACTCTCGCGCAGACCGGCCCCGGAGATGCGGATAAACTCCGCTTTTTCGTGCAACTCGGCGAGGTCCTTCGCGCCCACATAGCCCATGGCCGCGCGCAGGCCGCCTACCAGTTGATGCAGGACATTGGCGACCGGGCCCTTATAGGGCACGTGGCCCTCGATGCCCTCGGGCACGAGCTTGAGCGTATCTTTAATCTCCTGCTGGAAGTAGCGGTCCGCCGATCCACGCGCCATGGCGCCGACCGAACCCATGCCGCGGTAGGTCTTGTAGGACCGGCCCTGATAGAGGAAGACCTCGCCCGGCGTTTCGTCAGTGCCGGCCAGCAGCGAGCCGACCATGGCGCAATCGGCGCCCGCCGCCATTGCCTTGGCGAGATCGCCGGAATACTTGATGCCGCCGTCGGCAATCACCGGCGTGTCGGTGCGCTTGGCCGCCTCCACCGCGTCGGTGATGGCGGTAAGCTGGGGCACACCGACGCCGGCAATCACCCGCGTGGTGCAGATCGAGCCGGGACCGATCCCGACCTTGATGGCGTCGGCGCCCGCGTCGATCAGCGCCTTGGCACCCTCCGCGGTAGCGATATTGCCGGCAGCCACCTGTACCGCATTCGACATACGCTTGATCCGGGTCACCGTGTCCAGCACGCGCCTTGAGTGACCGTGCGCAGTATCGACGACAACGAGATCGACGCCCGCGTCGATCAGCGCCTCACTGCGCGCGTATCCGGCCTCGCCGACGCTGGTGGCGGCGGCGACACGCAGCCTGCCCTGCTCATCCTTGCACGCATTGGGATTGGCGACCGCTTTTTCAATGTCCTTCACCGTAATAAGGCCGACGCAGCGATAATCGCCATCGACGACCAAAAGCTTCTCGATGCGGTGCTGGTGCAGAAGCCGTTTCGCTTCGTCCTGCCCGACGCCCTCGCGCACGGTGACCAGCGTATCCCTGGTCATCAACTCGGAAACCTTCTGCCGCTTGTCGGTCGCGAAGCGCACGTCGCGATTGGTAAGGATGCCGACGAGCTTGCCGGCATGTCCGTTGCCGCCGCCTTCGACCACGGGGATGCCGGAGATACGATGCTCCTGCATCAACGCCAGCGCGTCGGCCAAAGTCGCGTCCGGATGAATGGTGACGGGATTCACGACCATTCCCGACTCGAATTTCTTGACCTGACGTACCTGGCCGGCCTGAATCGCTGGATCGAGATTGCGATGAATGACACCGATGCCGCCGGCCTGCGCCATGGCGATCGCCATGTGCGCCTCGGTCACCGTGTCCATGGCGGACGCCACAATCGGGATGTTGAGCGCGATGCCGCGCGTGATGCGGGAGCGAATGTCCACGTCCGATGGCAGCACGTCCGACGGGCCCGGCTTGATAAGCACATCGTCGAAGGTGAGCCCTTCGCGTGGATTGCTGTTCGTCATTGCCAACTCCGCTTTGCCGCAACGATCGCGGCTTTCTGGTGCGGGCGCCTCGAAAAAGCCGATCGGCTGGAAAAAGCTCGCACGGGTGGGGCAGTCCCCTACCCGCCGTCCGATGGCCCGCTTTTGGGTTGGCGGCGGTTCCTAGCATGCCCGCGCCTCGATTCATAGATGGTTGCGCACAGCTTGGCCGGCCAGTGCACAGCAGAGTAAATTGGCTGCAATTGAGACGGAGCAATGCGCAATAACAACCGTCGTTTCGGCTTTTGGTGGGCCACGGTCGCCCTGGCCGTACCACTGGCGGTGATCCAGACCGCGAGCGCGCAAGATTCACCGGACGAGCGCCGGTGCACCGGGCAGTGGCGCGCCTCCAACGAGGAGCGAATCGCATCCTGCACCGCGCTGATCGATTCCGGCCGCTATCAGCCGGCTAATCTGGCCATCCTGCATCACGATCGCGGTGTAGCGTTACGCGCCAAGGGCGATCTTCCCAATGCGGTTATCGATTTCACCGAGGCGATCAGGCTCAATCCCGACTATGCGCGCACCTTTGCCGACCGCGGCAGTGCGCGATTGGCACAGCACGACCTCGATAACGCCATCGCCGATCTGAACGACGCAATAAAACTTGACGCGACGGACGCCGGCTTTTTCATGACGCGCGGCAACGCTTTCGACGAAAAGCCGGATTTCGACCGCGCCATCGCCGATTACGGCGGAGCGATTCGGCTTTCTCCGACTTATGCGGCGGCCTATTTTAACCGCGGGCTGGCATTCCGCCGCAAAGGCGACTTCGATCACGCCATCGGCGACTACGACCAGGCGATCAAGCTCGATCCCAGAAATATCTCCGCGCTGAACAACCGCGGCATCGCGTGGTTCGAGAAGGGCGATTTCGACCACGCGATCGCTGACTACAATCAGGCGCTGCGGATCGATCCGAATTTTGCGGCGGCTTACAATAATCGGGGCGATGCCTGGCGGGCCAAAGGCGACATTCCGCACGCGATGGCGGATTTCGATCGTGCTATCCAGCTTTCACAGCAATTTGCAATCGCCTACGACAATCGCGGCCTCGTCTATTATCAGAGGCGCGATTACGACCGCGCCATCGCCGATTTCGATGCCGCGATCCGTTTCGACCCGGCCAACGTCGACGCTTACAGCAACCGCGGCAACGCGCACGACGACAAGGGCGACCGCAAAGCTGCCATCGCCGATTACAACGAGGCGATTCGCCTCGATCCCAAGAATGCGCGCTTTTTTTATGATCGCGGCATCGCGTTCCGCCGTGACGGCGACTTCGATCGCGCAATCGCCGATTTGAACGAAGCCATCCGGCTCAACCCCCAACACGCCGGCGCCTACAATGAGCGGGGTTATGCTTTCTACCAGAAGCGCGATTTTGGGCGAGCCATCCCCGATTACGATCAGGCGATCAAGCTCAATCCGAAATTCGCGGTCGCCTACAACAATCGCGGCAACGCCTTCGACGACAACGGCGAGCCCGATCGCGCTATCGCCGACTATAACGAGGCGCTGCGTGTCGATCCGAACTACGCTGCGGCGCTTTACAATCGGGGCATCGCCTGGCGGCGCAAGGGCGACTTCGATCGCGCCATCGCCGATTACGAGCAGGCGATCAAGCTCAGTCCGACCGCGTCGGCCTACAATAATCGCGGCAGCGTCTGGCTGGCCAAAGGCGAAAGCGAGCGTGCCATCGCCGATTTCGATCAGGCGATCAGGATCGATCCGCGCTCGCCGGACGCCTATATCAATCGCGGCAACGCCAAGCGCGAGCGGCTGGCTTATGCCGACGCCATCGCCGACTACACGCACGCCATCGAGCTGTCGCCCACGGCCGCGCTCGCTTACTATAATCGCGCCTGGGCATATTATCTCGCGGGCGACAACGTGCTGGCACTCGCCGACGCGGATCGCGCTATCGCGTTCAATGCCCGTTCGGCCAGCGCGTTTTCGACGCGCGGACTTATCCGCGAGCGCCTTGCCGACACGACGGGCGCGATCGCCGACTTCCGCAAGGCGCTCGAAATCGATCCTTCGTTCCAGCAGCCTGCCGAAGGCTTGCAACGGCTCAAAGCCGGCCCAGCCGGCCACTAGCTGCGCATGCCCGTCAGCCTGCCCCCGAGCCCGTATAATCGCGTCGTTCCGCTCATCGTCGCGTTCGCACTGTTCATGGAAAACATGGACTCGACAGTGATCTCGACTTCGCTGCCCGCTATCGCACGCGATCTCGGCACCAATCCGCTGGCGCTGAAACTCGCGGTCACGTCCTACCTGTTGGCGCTCGCCATCTTCGTCCCGGCCAGCGGCTGGACCGCCGACCGTTTCGGCGCACGAAACATCTTCCGCATCGCCATCGGGGTGTTCGTGCTCGGGTCGATCGCCTGCGCAATGTCCCAATCGCTCGAACACCTGGTGCTGGCGCGGATCGTCCAAGGGGCCGGCGGAGCGATGATGACGCCGGTCGGGCGCCTCATCGTCGTGCGCAGCATCGACAAACGGCTCCTGGTCAATGCGATGTCGTGGGTGACGATCCCCGCGCTTGTCGGTCCGATCTGCGGACCTCCGCTCGGCGGTCTGATCACCACTTACGCATCATGGCACTGGATTTTCATCATCAACGTGCCGATCGGACTGGTCGGCCTGGTATTGGCCACACGCTACATCCCGAAGGTGCACGCCGAGCCGCCGCCGCGATTCGACTTTATCGGGTTCATCTTGTCCGGGCTTGGCATTGGCGGGCTCGCGTTCGGCCTTTCGGTCATGGGCCTCGAGTATCTGCCGGTCGGTGTCGTCGCCGGACTTATTGCTATCGGCGTAGCAGCGACAATTGCCTATATCGTGCACGCCCGGCGCGCGCCGGCGCCGATACTCGATCTGCGATTATTCAAGCTGTCGACGTTTCGCGCCAGCATCTTCGGCGGCTTCATGTTCCGTCTCGGCATCGGCGCACTGCCGTTTCTGTTGCCGCTGTTGTTGCAGATCGGCTTCGACCTGACGCCTTTCCAGTCCGGCCTCATCACCTTCACGGGCGCGCTTGGCTCGATGTTCATGAAGGCAGCAGTAGCCGGCGTCCTCCGGCATCTCGGTTACCGAACCGTGCTGGTCTACAACAGCGTGCTAAGCGCCGTCTTTCTGGCCGCCTGCGCCAGTTTTATTCCGGGCATGCCGTTCGCCGTCATGGTCGTCATCCTGCTCGCCGGCGGCTTCTTCCGCTCGTTGCAATTTACCGCCATCAACACCATCGCCTATGCCGAGATCGAGCCGGCGCTGATAAGCAAGGCGACAACGCTCGTCTCCGTCGCCCAGCAGCTGGCGCTGTCGACCGGCGTCGCCATCGGCGCGCTGGTGGTCGAAATCACGTTATGGGCGAAGCACGGTACGACCATGGGCGCCTTCGATTTTCCGCCGGCTTTTCTCGCGGTCGGCGCGCTGACGGCGGCGGCCAGCTTGGTCTTTGTCCGGCTTTCGCCCGACGCCGGCGCGGAACTTGCCGGCCGCAAAGCGCCGGTTCAGGCATTGCCGGAAAAGACCCCCTAGAAGGCGGAAGCGGCCCGATCGGCCGGTTTTATCGTTGCGATTTCGGCAACGACCACGGAACGAACCAGCGTTGCGCCAAGGTGCAAACCCGAAACAGCACGAGACTCAAAGCGACCAGCACCGCGAGGCCGGCGAACGCCTGCGGAATCTTGAAGAAGGAGGTCGAGAACGCGATGAAGAATCCCAAGCCATGCTCCGCGGCCACGAATTCGGCAACGACCGCGCCAATGATCGCGAGCGTGATGGATATCTTGAGCGCGCTGAAGATATAAGGCACCGCGAAAGGCAGACGTATATGCAGCATTTCACGCGCGCGCCCGGCGCGCAGCGAACGCGACAGCTCGATCAACTCCTCCGGCGTCGCCGTCAAACCGGTGACGGTCGAGACCACGATCGGAAAGAACGTGATCAGGAAAGTAATGACAACGCGCGGCAGATCGGACGCTCCCAAAGTCACCACGATAATGGGGGCGACCGCGACAATCGGGGTCGATTGCACGATCACCAGGATCGGATAGAGCGTGCGGGACAGGAAGCGCGAATTCACCAGCGCAACCGCGAGCGGTATCGAAACGGCGATAGCGACGAAGTAGCCCATCAACGCAACACGCAGCGTCGCGCTGATGTTGCTTAGCCACTGTACCGGTGAAACTTCAAGGCCAGCCGCGACAATGGCTGTCGGGGAAGGCAGGAGAAACGTCGGGATGGAAAAAATCCGGCAGGCGCCCTCCCAAACGACGATGAGCGCGACGAAAGCGCCGGCGGGCGAGAGCCTGTCCGCCCAGAGGCGCAGGCGCGGGCCGAATACGGCCGCGGGCGCCTTTGTCTCAGGCGACGGCGCGGGTGAAGAGCTGTCCACGGATATGGTTGGCGAGCGCATGGAACCTTGGCTCGGACAGGGTGCCGATCGAACGCGGCCGGGGCAGTTCGACGTCAATCATCTCTCGCACGCGGCCCGGCCGCGGCGTCATGACGATGATGCGATCAGCAAGCAGGACTGCCTCGGGTATGGAGTGGGTGATGAAAAGCACCGTCTTCAGCCGTTCGGACCAAATCCGCAGCAGCTCGAAACTCATCTCGTCGCGGGTAAGCGCATCAAGCGCCGAAAATGGTTCGTCCATCAGCAGAATGTCGGGATCGAGCAAAAGAGCGCGCGCGATGGCCACCCGCTGCTGCATTCCGCCCGACAATTCGTCGATGCGCTTGGTCGCAAAGTCCGACAAGCCGACCAGCGTGAGCAACTCGCGGGCGCGCGCCTTGTCCTCGGCGGTAACGCGCCCGTATTTGTGGCGCAGCGGAAACGTCACATTACCGAGAACGTCGAACCAGGGCAGCAACGTCGGCCGCTGAAACACGATGCCGATTTCGTCGCGCGGCTCGCTCACCGCCAGGTCGTAGATACTGACCTCGCCGCGGGTGGGAAATATCAGGCCGGCGATGAGCCGCAGCAAGGTCGATTTGCCGCATCCGGATGGGCCGAGCACCGCGAGGAATTCGTTACGGCCGATATCGAAGGTCACATCCTCAAGAGCGGTGACCTTCGATCCGTCGTCGCGTCCGAAGGTCTGCTCAAGGCCGGAGAAGCGAATGACGTGCGACGGTTCGCTCATCGCCGAACTCCGAATGCGACGCGGTGGCGCGTCGCGTCACTTGGGCAAGAACGAGCGATCAACAGCAGTTTCGGGATCGAGCTTGTCGAGCGGCAGGTTTTGCGCCTCAGCCGTCCATTTCCAGGTTGTCGCCAGCAACGCCTTCTCGAACGCGCCTTCCCCGTCTTTCTTGCTGATTGAATTGACCATCAACGGAATCGAAGCCGCAAACTGCGCGCGCGCAACGTCGACGTCGACTTCCGGCACCATCGCCTTCAGCGCCGTTGCGGCAGCGGTCGGATCGGCGATCGCCATCTCGGTTGCCTTGACATAGGCGCGCATGAATTTCTTCACCGTTTCGGGGCGCTCGTTCAGCATTTTTTCGGATGCGAACACCGACAGCCCATAGCCGTCAAACCCGTACTCGGACCACGGAATGACCTTAAGCTTTTTGCCGGTTTCCTCCAACGGCTTCACAAAGGCCGGCGCAACGGTCACCCAGTTGATCGTACCGGCGACCTTGCCGGACGCCAGCATCGGCGCCAACGCCCCCGGATCAGCCTTGAGCAAATCGACCTTGGTCGGATCAATGTTGTTCGCCTTCAGGAGAAGCGGCCAGGTTACGTTTGACGATGAGAACGTGGCGGTTGCGATGGTCTTGCCGGCAACGTCCTTAAGGCTCGAAATGCCGGAACCTTCGGTCGTGAAAATAGCGTCCGGCTGCAGCGTGTAGATCGACATTACCGCCTTGACCGCTACCGGGCTCTGCGCGCGCGCTTGCAGCAGCGCGGCCAGTCCGCCGGTGCCCATGTCGCCGGCGCCGGTCCCGAGCTTTGTCACGACGTCGGAAGAGCCGCGGCCGGATTGAATGGTAACCTCGAGGCCTTCGGCCGCGAACAAGCCCTTCTGAACACCGAGATAAGGCACCGATTTGTCGCCTGCCGGAAGCCAGTCGATCATGAAGATCACTTTGTCCGCGGCGAAAGCCGGGGCCGCGGCAAGCGACAGAGCAAGTGCGGCCAGCGCGATCAGTACGCCTTGTCTCTTCGTCATTGTACGAATCTCCCTCTCGCGGACTTCAAAGCAAAAGTCGCGCCACGGCCCTTCATTCCTGAACCTTTCGCGCTCCGCCGATACACCGGCCCGCCGGTCCCGCGCGCGACAATGTCGCCGAGACTAAGCCTCTTTTATAATCAGCTTGACCAAATCGGCGGCAAGCTATTTTACTTCCGCTCGCGCTCGGCGGCATCGCCACGAAAGCCGCGCGCAAGCAAATAAAGTTCCGCTGAATCGCTGCGGCTCGCTGGCGGCTTGACGTGTTTGACGCTCGCAAAATCGCGCTTGAGTTCGGAAAGAAGCGATGATTCGGTGCCGCCTTGCAGGACCTTGCACAGAAAGCTTCCGCCCGGCGCAAGCACTTCGCGCGCAAAATCCGCCGCCGCTTCCGCCAGAGCCATGATGCGCAGGTGATCGGTCTGCCGATGGCCGGTTGCGTTCGCAGCCATGTCGGAGAGAACGACGTCGACTTTTCCATGCGCCTTGCCGGCGAGCATTGCTTTAAGCCGGAGCGGCGCCACTTCGTCGAGAAAATCCAACATCAAAAATTCGACGCCGGCGATCGGCTTTAATTCGAGAATATCGAGCGCGATGACGCGACCGTTGGCGCCAATGCGCCGAACGGCTATTTCGCTCCACCCACCAGGCGCCGCGCCCAGATCGACGACGCGCATTCCCGGCTTGAACAGATGAAATTTGTCGTCAATCTCCGCAAGCTTGAAGGCCGCACGCGATCGAAGCCCTTCGCGCTTGGCGCGCGCGACATAGGGATCGCTGATCTGGCGTTCCAGCCAGGCGCGCGATGACGGCGTACGACGTTTCTCGCCCTTGAGCCGCGCCATGATGCGTCAGGCTTCGCCCCACACTCCATCGGCACGCATCATCTCGACCAGCATGCCCTCGCGCAGCCCGCGATCGGCCACGCGCAGGCGGGGACAAGGGAAGAAACGGCGAATTGCATCGAGGATGGCGCAGCCCGCCAGCACGAGATCGGCGCGTTCGGCACCGATGCAGGGATTGGCTGCGCGCTCGTCAAAACTCATGGCCATCAACTCGCCGACCACGCTCGACACCTGGTCGTCCGACAACCAGCAACCGTCGACGCGCCGACGGTCGTAGCGCCTGAGCTTCAGGAACACGCCAGCGATCGTCGTGACCGTGCCGGACGTCCCGAGCATGTGGAAGCCGGCAAGGTCACCGCGGTGCGCGGCAGCAAATTTCTCAACCAAACCGGCGACCTCTTCCACCATTGCGTCGTAAGTCTCGCGCGACACGACATGGCCGCCATAACGCTCGGCAAGCGTGACGACGCCGACCGGCAGCGACGCCCAGCCGACGATATCGGGATGCGGCGGACCGCGCCGAACTCCGTTCGGCCGGCCGAGCCGCACCAGCTCGGACGAGCCGCCGCCAATATCGAACAGAATGACCCCGGAAGCCGCCGGATCGAACAACTCGGTGCAACCGGCTGCCGCCAACCGTGCCTCGGTGGCTGAATCGACGATCTCAAGCTCGAGGCCGGCTTTCTCGGCGACGCGGGCGCGGAACGCCTCGCCATTTTCAGCCGCGCGACAAGCTTCCGTCGCAATGAGCCGCGCGCGCCGAACACCGCGCGCATGCATTTTGTCGCGGCAGACCAGAAGCGCTTCCACCGCGCGGGTGATCGCGGCCTCGCTGATGCGGCGCGAAGCCGCCACCCCTTCACCGAGCCGGATAATGCGCGAGAAGGCGTCGACGACACGAAACCCGTCCGCAGTCGGGCGCGCAATGAGCAGCCGGCAATTATTGGTCCCGAGATCGAGCGCTGCGTAAGTGCCGTCGGTTTGGTCGGCGGCCCGCCCCTGAGCATCCTCGCGGCGGAAGCCATCGCGACGAACGCCGTATGGCGTTCGTCGCGGCCAGCGCCGTCGCGGCGCTCCACGCTCGCCGAGGCCGCCGTTGGGCGGGGCCTCCCCGCTCATTCAATACCTTCCCGCCACGACGGAGCGCTGCGGCTCAACGGCGCGGACCGTGTTCAAGCTCAAATCGCGGCGAATGTATCAGCCGAGGGCTTTAGGGCCAATACTGTGCTTTCCTGGCCTATGAGCCATGTACGCGGCGAAGCTTGTCCCACTGCGGCAAGTCCACTATGTCACCGCGGAACGACTCTTTGCGGGGATTGGCCAGCCATGAATTTGCATCAGCCCGCCGGCCGAGAGGCGGGCAAATTGTCTGACGCCGAGCTAACAGCTGAGAAACTAGCGATCGAGAAATTCGCCGTCGGCCAGTCCGTGCCGCGCAGCGAAGACCCGATGCTGTTGCGCGGACAAGGCTGCTATACGGATGACGTCAGCCTTCCCGGCCAAGCCTACGCCGTGATGGTCCGCAGCCGTAACGCCCACGGCTTTATCCGCGCGATCCACGCCGATACGGCGCGAAAAATGCCCGGCGTCCTGGCGATCTACACCGCCGCCGATTTGGAGCGTTACGGCCCGCTCAAGTGCATTGTGCCGCTGAAAAATCGTGACGGTTCGCCGATGCACAAACCGTGGCGGGGGGCGCTGGCGAAGGACAAAGTGCGCTACGTCGGCGATCCGGTCGCTTGCGTCATTGCCGAGAGCGTGCCTGCCGCCAAGGATGCGGCCGAGGCCGTCACGGTCGAGATCGATGCGCTTGCCGCGGTTATCTCCGCGGAGGCGGCTGCGCGCGACGGCGCTCCACGTCTTTATGACGATGTGCCCGGCAACGTTCCGCTCGATTATCACTACGGCGACGCGAGCGCCGTCGAGGCGGCGTTTGTGAAGGCTACGCATGTCACGCGCTTGACGCTGGTGAACAGCCGCCTGATCGTTAACGCCATGGAGCCGCGCGCGGCGCTCGCTGCATACGACGGCAATCGCTTCACATTATATGTCGGCTCGCAGGGTGTGTCCGGTATGCGCGCGCAGGTGGCCGACGCATTTAGCGTCGACACCAAGGCCGTGCACGTCGTGACCGGACAGGTCGGCGGCTCGTTCGGAATGAAAGGCGTGCTGTTCCCGGAGTACGTTTGCATCCTGCATGGCGCTCGCGCGCTGGGCCGGCCGGTGAAATGGACCGACGAGCGCTCGGGCAGCTTTTTCTCCGACAGCCACGGCCGCGACCAGGAATTCGTTGGCGAGCTTGCGTTGGCCGAAAACGGCGCGTTCCTCGCCGTGCGCTTTACCGGCTTTGCCGATATGGGCGCATTCCTTTCGCCGATGGGCCCGTTCCCCGGCACGCTAAATATCGTCAAGAACGTGCAGAGTATGTACCGCACGCCTTTGATCGAAGTGTCGTCAAAATGCGTATTCACCAACACATCGCAGATCGGTCCCTATCGCGGCGCCGGCCGGCCCGAGGGTAATTATTTCATTGAGCGGCTGATCGATGCTGCCGCGGCGGAAATGGGCATCAATCGGATTACGCTCCGCCGGCGCAATCAGATTCGTCCGCAAGACCTGCCATACAAGACCGCGTCCGACGTAACCTATGACAGCGGTGACTTCGCGGCGCTGACGAAACAGGCGCTTGAACTCGCCGACAGCAAGGGCTTCGCCCGCCGCAAACGCGAGAGCGCCCGGCGCGGCAAGCTGCGCGGTCTCGGCATCGGCAATTTTTTGGAAGTAACCGCGCCGCCGTCGAAGGAGCTGGCGGTCATTGCTTTCAATGTCGACGGCACGGTGACGATCACCACCGGCACCCTCGATTTCGGAATGGGACACGCGACGCCGTTTGCGCAGGTGCTGAGTGAAAGGCTGGGCATTCCGTTCGAAAAAATCCGGCTCATGCAGGGCGACAGCGATCAGATCGTGATGGGCGGCGGCAGCGGCGGCTCGAAATCGATCATGCACAGCGGTACCGCGATCGTCGAAGCCGCCGCGAAGGTCATCGACAAAGGCAAGGAGATCGCCAGCTATGTGCTGGAAGCCGCCATCTCCGATATCGAGTTCAGACAGGGACATTTCGTCATCGCTGGAACCGACCGTGCGATTTCCGTCATGGAGCTCGCGCAGACGCTACGTAACGGCAGCATCCAGCTACCCCCCGAGGCGCCGAAATCGCTTGACATCAGTCACATCAGCGATGGACCGGCCGCTCCCACCTTTCCCAATGGCTGCCACATCGCCGAGGTCGAAGTCGATCCGGAAACCGGCGTGGTCGAACTCGTGAAATATTCCTGCGTCAACGACTTCGGCGTCGTCGTCAATCCGATGATTGTCGCAGGACAACTACATGGCGGCGTGGTGCAGGGTATCGGCCAGGCGCTGATGGAGATGACGGTCTATGACGATGATGGACAATTGCTGACCGGCTCGTTCATGGATTATGCCATGCCGCGCGCGAGCGATGTACCGTCATTCACGCTCGCCGAGCATCCGGTACCGGCAAAGACTAATCCGCTCGGCGTCAAGGGCTGCGGCGAAGCCGGCTGCGCCGGCTCGCTTACTTCGATGATGAATGCCGTGCTCGATGCGCTCGCCGATCGCGGCATCCGCCACCTGGACATGCCGCTGACGCCGTTCCGCATCTGGCAAGCTTTGCACGATGCCGGCGGCGCCGCCATGGCGCATTCAAAACGATGACGCAAGCGGTCGCCGTTCCCGCGCATCGTTTCAACGAACTGCGCACGGTCGGGCCGATCTGCGCGGCTCACTTTCTGAGTCACTATTATATGATCATGCTGGCACCGCTGTTCGCATTCGTTCGCGCGGATTACGGCGCGAGCTATACGGATTTGGCGCTGGCGCTTACGGCTTTCAACGTCGTTTCGGCGGCGCTGCAAACGCCGGTTGGGTTTCTGGTCGACCGCGTCGGCGCGCGCCTTGTCCTGATTGCCGGCGTCATGCTCGGGGCTGCCGCGTTCGCCGTCGCCGGACTTGTTCATTCGTTCATTGTATTCATCGCTATGTATGCGGTCGCCGGACTGGGCAACACCGCTTACCATCCTGCCGATTATTCGCTGTTGTCGCGAACTCCGTCCGGCCGCATCGGCCAGGTGTTTTCATTCCACACTTTCTCCGGAATTCTGGGCGGTGCGGTAGCACCGGTCACGCTGCTGGCGATGCAGAGCCATTTCGGCTGGCGCGGCGCTTACGTCGGCGCCTCGCTGTTCGGCTTGGCTATCCTTGTTCTGTTGCTGATCCAGCGATCCTTCCCCGGCGATCAATTGCCGGGGAGACATCGGCCCGATGCGGCGGCTGATGCCGCCACCGCAGCGCGAAACAAAGAGCATGGCCTAAAGCTCCTGCTCTCAGCGCCGATTCTTCTCAATCTTTTCTATTTCATTCTCACATCGGTCATGGGCGGACTTAACAGCTTCCTGGTTGTCGCCCTTGGCGCGTTGTACGGCACGCCGGCCACGCTCGCCAACGGAGCCCTGACGGCTCTCCTTTTAATGAATGCGCTCGGCGTGCTGATCGGTGGCGCGCTTGCCGTGCGGACGACGCGGCATGCGACCGTCGCCGCTCTCGGCCTCGCCTTCGCCGGCGCTTCGACCGCATTGGTCGGATTCGTCGGCAGTTATGCGTTTGCGCTGGTCGCATTGACGTCGTTGTCCGGCTTGTTCGTCGGCATCACCAGTCCGTCACGCGACATGCTGGTGCGCGCGGTGACGCCGCTTGGCGCCTATGGACGAGTGTTTGGATTCGTCTCGTCCGGGTTCAACATCGGCGCAATGATAGCGCCGACGATTTACGGTATGATGATGGATCACGGCGCACCACGAGCGGTGTTTTTATTTTCCGCAGCGTGCAGCATTCTCTGCATCGGTACCGTGGTATTCGGATTTTCCGGACGCGAACGCCGCTGAAGATTTTTCAGGTATCGCGGTAATCGTTTTTGGTAATATCGGATGTAAGCTCTTTTGCTTAGACGTTTGTACTTACCTGCATTTATGTTTGGAGCGATCCGCTCTTAACCCATTATTCCCTGCCGCGGAATACGATCGGCGCACCACTAGCGGGCGGGGAAATGATCGGCATCGCTCAAATCACGCGCGATCTTTCGCCGGGAAATTCCGCCAACGAGACTTGTCGTCTCGCGGTCGAAGCCTGCCCCAATGGCATGCTGATGACCGACGATACCGGCACGATTGTTCTCGCCAACGCCGAGATCGAGCGCCTGTTCGGTTATCACCGCGACGAACTGATTGGACGCCCGATCGAACTATTGCTTCCGGAACGGATGCGCGACGCCCACGCCCAGCGTCGCCGCCCATATTCACGCCGCCCCGACATCCGCCGTTTGGGACTGGGCCGCAATCTGCTGGGACGGCGAAAGGACGGCAACGAGGTCCCGGTTGAAATCGGTCTCTTTCCGGTCCGTAACGGCGGCGACCTAATGGTGCTGGCGGTTGTCGTCGATATCGGCGAGCGCAGGCGCATGGACCGCCTCGAGGACGAATTCGTTTCGACCGTGAGCCACGAGTTGCGCACGCCGCTGACTTCGATCGCCGGCTCGCTCGGGCTGCTGATCGGCGGCGCGGCCGGCACGTTGCCCGAACCGGCGGCGCGTCTGATCCGCATAGCGCAAAGCAACAGCCAGCGGCTGGTACGGCTGATCAACGACATTCTTGACATCGAGAAGATCGAATCCGGCCAGATACCCTTCAATTTCACACGCCTCGATGCGCGTTCATTGGCTGAGCAGGTTATCGAAGCAAACCGGGGCTTCGCCGACGGCTTTCGTGTGCGCATTCGCATGAAGGCGGGCGCAAGCGCCGGGGAGGTATACGCCGACGCCGATCGCCTCGCCCAGGTCATCACCAACCTGCTGTCGAACGCTATTAAGTTTTCGCCGCCGGAAGCCGAAGTCGAGGTCGCGATCGATGAGCACGACGAAACCGTACGCATCACGGTGCGCGACCATGGCAACGGTATTCCCAAGAAGTTCAGGTCGCACATATTCGAGAAATTCGCGCAGGCCGATAGCGCGGATGCGCGGCGGAAGGTCGGAACCGGATTGGGATTGAGCATCGTCAGGCAGATCGTCACGCGGCTGGGCGGCACCGTCGGTTTCGACGACGCAATCGGCGGCGGCACGGTGTTCTATGTCGATCTGCCGGGCTGGAAACAGGCCGCCGCGCGCGAGCTTGAGGGCAAAGGCGACGCGGCACCCGATGGCGACGGCCGGCCGCGCATATTGCACATCGATGACGATCAGGATGCGCGGGAAATTGTAGCGGAGACGCTCAATCCTACGGCGCATGTCGTTTCAGTCGGCTCGATCGAAGAGACGCGCTATATGCTGCTGATACAGCATTTCGATTTAGCAATTCTCGACATCGGCCTCGGCGCGGTCTCCGGGCTTGATCTTCTTCCCGATTTACGGGGCAAGGATGCGCCGATCCCGGTCATCATCTTTTCCGCACATTCCCCCAACCTGGCCGGCAATCCGCAAATCAAGGCCAATTTGAACAAGTCGTCATCGGCTTCGTTGAAGGATCTGGTTGGCGCGGTACATGACCGCATGCTGCTCCGCTCCGCCCCAAACCCCGCGGATTCGGCATGAGCGCAATCCGCATTCTTCACGTCGACGACGAGCCGGATATTCGCGATGTCGTCGAAATGTCGCTCGGCCTGAACCCCGACTTTCGCGTGCGCGCCTGCGCATGCGGCACGGAGGCGATCACCGTAGCGTCGGAGTGGAAACCGTCGCTCATTCTGCTCGACGTGATGATGCCTGGCATGGATGGCCCAGCCACCCTGACGCAATTGCGCAAGAACCCGCGGACTTCCGAAATACCGGTTCTCTTCATGACGGCGCGAGCGCAAACTAGAGAGGTTGAGCACTTCATTGCACTGGGCGCCCAGGGCGTCATTTCCAAACCGTTCGATCCGATGACACTGGCTGGTCAGGTGCAGAATCACCTGCAATCGCTCAGTCGGGCCTGACGCCGGTTGCAGCGAATGCCGGCCACCGGGACCACGAGTTCTCCGCATTTTTGGCAGGGAGCGTCGCTTGCTTTAGCATTCACTATCGGCGCGTTCGTATGGCTCTACGAGGATATCGGATGGGGTAATGAAACGCGCCTTGACGGGTTCAACGTCATCGCGGTGCCGGGCCACCCCTACGGTAGTGCAAGCGCCAATATGGCACTCACACAGGCAAGAAAATTGGGCGCACGTGCGATTGCCGTTATCCCCTTCCTGTGGCAACCGACACCCGCAAGTCCGGACCTGACGCGCGGCACCGACATGTCCGACGATGAGCTGCGCGCCGCAATTCGCGATGCGCACGCTTTAGGGTTAGCCGTGGTGGTGAAACCACACGTCTGGATACCGGATCATTGGGCCGGCACCGTCGCGATGATCTCGGAAGACGACTGGCAGCTATGGTTCGCAAATTACGGCAGCGAACTTAATCGCATCGCACGCGTCGCCGCCGAGGAGAAAGCGGAAGCACTGGTGATCGGCAACGAGCTTTCCGCAACGGAGCAACGCCCGGAGTGGAATGAGTTGATCGACGGCGCGCGGGAGCGCTACCCGGGCCGCCTTCTGTATATGGCGCATAACGTCGAAGAGGCCGAGCGCGTGCAATTCTGGGATCGGCTCGACGCGATCGGCGTGACGCTTTATCCACCGCTCGGTACCGACGCCGATCGCGACGGCTGGCAGGCCAGGATGCGTGCGATCGCCGGTCGCCTCGATGCCTTGGCGGCCCGGCGCGAAAAACCGGTCGTGGTGGGCGAGATTGGCTTGCGCTCGGCGGCAGGCGCGGCGGCAAGGCCGTGGGAGAGCACAGAGGAACGCGCGAGCTCGCCGGATCCCGGGCTCCAGGCCGCGGTCATTGCCGACTGGCTTGCCGCACTCAATCGGCCGTCGGTGACCGGCATTCTGATCTGGGATTGGCTCACCGATCCAGACGCGGGCGGCCCCAACGACACCGACTTCACTGTCCAGCACAAGCCGGCGGAACGCGTCCTGTTGTGCGCATGGACGCCCGAATGCGGGTGAGATCAAGCCATCGTTCGTTTGCCTTGAAAGTTCAGAACCGGCGCCAGACGCCTAGCAGCACGCCATTCTCCTGCAGCGCGTTGCGGCCGGCATAAGTGGTATATCCACCGAACTGCAGTGACCAGACGTCCGTCAACGAATAAACCGCGCTGAGCTGGAGCTTTTCGTAATCATAGCTGCCGCCGAAGATCGAGATTCCCGAGCCCTCCGAGATCACGTTGAAACTCTGCATCAGCAGCAACCAACGCGGAAATATCTTTATGCCAATCGTGGCGTCAGCGTGGAACTCACTGGGATACCCGTCGGTGCGAATACGCTCGGCTATTTCCACGTCGAAGAAGCCGTACCTGTCCCATATCGTGAAATTATGACCGAGAAGCGCGCGAATATCAGCCTCAACATCGGTATAACCGATCGCGGCCGGATTCGCCGTTTGGTAGGCGCCGGGTATCCGCAGCGTCGCCTGGCCGGAAACAACCCAGGTCGGATCCTCGATAAATCCATAGCGCGCGCCGAATTCGGTGTAGCCTAAGCCGGTCCGTTCGGCGCTGGTCGGCGGGGCGATGTCGATATGCTGCAATCCCGGATTGAGGATGCCTGTTAAACGGTCGGTGAGACCGTATTCGATCAATACGCCGAGCTCGTACTTGTTGTAACGCGGCGTTGGCGCGAGTCCATTGTCGGTGAAGTAGCTACTCGACGTGGCGGCAGTGACCGTAGCAAGCCACTGTCCTGTCCCTTCGGGAAGCGTCCATGCTCCCGCCCAGGCGGCCGACGGCACGCAAAGAATTCCCAGCACGCCTACAACGCTACGCTTCAACACGCGCTACTCCAAGCTCGGCAGTCGGGTACAGCGACTGCTCAAAAACCTCGGGCCGTCGCCCCGGCTTCGTTCTTGCGCATCAGATTCTCCGAGGTCCGGCTGCCGCCTTTGGTGGTCGCGCTGTCGGTCTGCAACACGAGGACGCGATTGCCACCGGCCGCCGCGGCCTGTTGAACGCTGGTAATGGCCTGGGTGAGCAGTTGAATACGATCGACGTCGCGTTTGGCGTGGCCGGTGATCGCCGCGACGCTCGCCGTGACGAAATCGGACGCGACGGATTCGGGATTCGGCAACCGTAGCTTTTGGACGGTGGCGTGCAGTGTTTGGGCGAACTGGCGCGCTGCGCCGGCGCTCAACTCGGGCGCAACCAGAAAGATCATGCCGTTCTTGTAGGCCGCCGCCACGATACCGACGGTTGCCGCGAGCCGGCGCACCGCGCGCGCGACGTGCGCCAGCGCCGCGGATCGCGGGATGTCTCCATCGGCCAAATGGCCTGCATCGAGACGATCGAGCGTCAGCGCGAAGATCGAGAGCGTCTCTTCGGCTTCGGAACCGCAGGCCAGCAGATAAGCCTCGGCGACCTCGCCGACAAACAGGCCGGTGGCTTCGTCGATCCATATGCTGGCGCGCCGGTCGCCCCAGCTCGACAGAAAAGCCAGCAATTCGCGCTCGCGCGCCTGCCGGCGATCAAGCTCAGCCTTGAGGCGAAGCGCCGCGCGCACCCGCGCGATCAGCTCGATACGGTTGACCGGCTTGGTGACATAGTCGGTAGCGCCAGCCACGAATGCATTGGCGAGCGAGTTCATGTCGTCGAGCGACGTCACCATGATGATGGGCATATCGGCGTAGCGCGGATCATTGCGAATGCGCGCGCAGACTTCGATGCCGTCGATTTCCGGCATGACGATGTCGAGCAGGGCGACATCGACATGTGGACTCTCATCCGTCGTGCGGCCGACATCGAGAACCTTGAGCGCCTCCCAGCCGGATGCCGCGGTGACGATGTCGGCATAGCCGGCGGACAACAGCGCCCCCTCGGTGAGATCGCGGGAATCCTCCTGATCGTCGACAACGAGTATCCGCATTCATCGCCTCCGCATTTATACTTAGATCTGTTGACCGTCATTATTATATTATATTGTGTATTACTGTTTTGAGATCTCGACATCGTTCTGTTTAGCGAACAACCGCCAAGTATTGTTTTGGTATATGACCCGATAACCCGCCAGGCCTTCCCGAAATAGCGACGGAAACGCCTTGTCGAGCCGGTCATTCACGCCGGCCGGGCTTTGCGGATCGGGCACGGCGATCAACGGCGTGTCGACGCGGGCGAACAACATGGCGAGCGCGAATGCTTCGCTCTCCGGACCGAGAATTCCGTGCGCGCGGCCGCGGCCGATCACCAAAGCGGGAGCGTTTTCGGTGTCGGCCAAAACCCCATCGCGTTCCGCGAACGCGCCTCCGGCCGCGATGGTATCGAGACGCTCACCGGCCGCCGGGTCGAACGCCGCGTGCAGGCGGTTGACCGTAATCGGATCGACCAAAGCGAGGCTTAAAAATCCGCCGAACCATCCGAGGACGAGCAACACGGTCGTTGTGCGGAAGCGCTCTCTGGCGATCGGAATGCGGATCACAACGGTTGCCGCGAGCACGGGGGCGGCGACCACGATCGCCGTCGGCTCGCCGAAGAATCCGCTGGCGACGCAAATCACCGTCGCCGCGATGGCCGTGACGAGGAAGACCACCCCCGGAATGACAAGCGGCCGCCGCCGGTAAGCGAGCGCCAGCATGGTCACGGCCGCCGGCGCTCCAACAGCCAAGGCCGCGCCCATCGCCAAACTCGCGTCGATCGCCGGAACATGGAACAGGCCGTCGCCGAACAACCGCGCGGCCGCAGCTGTCCATAGCGACAGACTCTGCGCCGGAGCAGCAAAGAAACTCCAGCCGGCGCCAGGGAAAACCCATGACACGTAGGCGAAAGAAACGAGCATGAAGACGGCCGGAAAGATGAGCGCAATGACGACATTCAACGCCGAACTCGCGACCAAAAGAGGACGAACCGCAAAAGCCAGGAATGGCACCGCCGCAAAGGCAAACGCTGCGCCGACGGGATGCGCGAAGGCGAGCGCCATGAGTGCAAGCCCGACGTGCATGACCTCCGACGTGCCGCTGCGGACACGCAGGTCGTAAAGCCCCAGGCTGAACATCAAGAGGAAGGCCGCAAACAACATGTCAGCCGGCCCGGCGATAACGGCTCGCACCAGCGCCGGATGGAACGCGATCAGGAACGTAGCGGCGACGGCAAGGGGCAAGCCAATCCGGCGAAACGACAAAAAGCAGAAGGCGGCAATAAGCGAGAAGATGCCCGCCGCGACCAGCGCCGGCGCGGGCGTGCCGGCTGGGGCAAGCCACGCGACAAGAGTGGTGGCGAGGAAGGGCAGAGTAGGGTAGCCCGCCACAATCCGGCCGATCGGGACCTGGCCGTCGGCGGCCGTGCCCGCGCCCGCCCATAACCGCAACGTATCGTCGGCAACGAGCCCGTTGCGCACGGCAACCGCCGCCAACGCCAACATGGCAACGAATGCAAACGAAGCGACCGGGGCGGCGGCGATCGTGCGGTTCAGCGTGCGGCTTTCGGCGCCGGTCACGATGCGCCCCCGGCGCCGGTGAATTGCTCGGTTTGATGCTGCGAAATGCCGTGCTGGGTTTTCTCCCAAAAAAACGGATCACGGATGAGTTGCCAAAGGCCACGGTAAGCCGCAACCGAGATGAGGACCCAATAGCCGGGCAAGGTGAAGCTGAACGGAATGAGATTGAGCCAACCGCGCCGGATCGGCCCTAGCATCAACAGGTAGGTGAACGCTCCGTTGCCGGCGAGCAGATTGAACAGGCACAGAAACAGCAGAAATTGCGGAAACAGTGGATCGAAATTGGCGGCGCTGGCGATGACCCAGATCAAATAGAACACCCAGAAGACGGGATTGAGCAATCCGGCAAACACTGTGCCGCCGATGAAGAAGACGAAGCCGAGAAATCCGAGCAGGCCGACGCTGCTGATAAGATGTAGCGGGCGCCGCGTGTGGACCAGCAGCGTCTGCATATAGCCCTTCATCCAGCGCGAGCGCTGGCGGACCCATTGCCCGACGCGACAGCTCGCCTCCTCGAAGGTGGTCGAGTCGACGACGCCGACCCGGTATCCCTTCTGTCCGATGCGAATGCCGAGATCGGCATCTTCGGTGACGTTGAACGGATCCCAGGCGCGCAGCTCGCGCAAAACGTCGGTGCGAAAGTGATTGGAGGTTCCCCCGAGCGGTATCGGCATGCCGAGACGCTCGAGGCCGGGCAGCACCTGGTCGAACCACAGCGTGTAATCGAGCGTAAACATCCGGGTCAGCCAGTTCTCGTTCGCGTTGTGATAATTCAACCGGCACTGTAGGCAGGCGGTGTTGGACGGCGAACGACGGAAGGTCGCTACCACCTTGCGCAATTGGTCGGGCTCGGGCCGATCTTCGGCATCGTAGACGACGAGGTACTCGCCGCGGGCGAATCCAAGCGCGAAATTGCAGGCCTTCGGCTTGGTCTGCGGCGCCGATTTCGGCACCACGATAATTTCAAACACACCTTCGAGCCCCAGCGTGCGCGCCACCTCTATGGTTTGGCGGTCGCCGGCCTCGAGCACGACTTTGATGTCGAGCTTGCCGAGCGGGTAATCGAGATTGCGCAGCGCCTGCGCAATCTGCGGCAACATCGCCGCCTCGCGGAACATCGGAACCAGCACGGTGAAAACCGGCAAATCGTTCTCGCGCAGCGCCCGCGCCTCGACCGCGACGGTTTCGTCGACTTCGGCGGAACGGCCGCAGCCGACCGAGACCAGAATGCCCTTGAAGATAAAGCTGCCGAGATAAAAAAAGCTGACCGCGACGTTGAGCGCTATCATCGTTTCAATCGGCGCAAACGCCAATCCGATGAGTATCGCGCTCAACAACACATAGGCCGCGATCATCTGTCCGGTGGTGAAGACGGTACGGGCCGACATTTTCGGATCGAATTCGGCCAACTCGAATACCGCGCGGCGCGAGAGCGCATTGGCGAACGCGGTCTGGACCGCGTATACGATGTCGAATTTCGATACCACCACGAACTCAATCTCGGCGCCCCAGCGCGCACGCGCGAACAAGACAGTTTCGGCTCCGGGCTCGGCGGTCGCGATCAGCAGGCGGCCGTCGCGGCGTCGCCACGGCATGGTCAGCCGCGACGCGTAAAGTTCGGCGTCGGCCGCGCGCATCAAGGCCCGGTCGGGCGGTTCGCGGATCAGATCGACGAACGGCAAGTCGAAGTTTTGTGCGTAGGTCTCGTAGTAGATCCGCGGATCGATCCAGTTGCGCGACAGAAGCGCATCGCCAAGCCGCACGCTCCAACGCTCCGCCAACGCGACGACTTCGTCGAGCTGCGGTAGGCCGATGACGCGCCGGCCGACCAGCAAATCGCCGAGCGCCCGATCTGATGGCGAGAGCGCCATCGGTCACTCGCTCGTCCGGGCCAGCCGCCGGCGAAACAGGCGTTGCAGGATGAACAAAAACGCCGCGGTCGCGAACAGCCAAAGTCCGCCGACGATCCAGGAGCGAAAGCGTTCGGCCACGGTAAGCCACGACACCTGATCCGGATAGGAGATCCGCACCACCGTATCGCGCTCGGTCGACATCGCGAGCGCGACGCCGTTGCCGTCGACGAAGGCGACGTCACCATGATCGAGATGAAGTTCGTTCGGCGATGGCGCCGAACCGTCGGCGGCCAGCGGTTTGATCCAAACGCCGGGATAATCGCCGGCGCTGACGACCTGCGCCACCGCGCCGCCGACGAAGCCGCCGAGATCGAGCAGCGTTCGGCCGGACCGATCGGCCACCGCCACGCGCCCGCGATCGAAGTGCACCCGCGGGCTGGCGCCGGAGGGCGGCCGATCGCTGACGGCGATGAACGGCCAGTCCGGAACCGGCGCGCCGGCGTTGTCGTTGAAAGCAACGCTGAGCAGCGCAGTGTCGGGCGAAAGCTGATTCACCACCTGCGCGACGATGCCAAGCACCGACACTGGCTGATCTGCTGCGCTCGCCGGCAGCAGAAGCCTTATCCCGCGCGCAAAATGCGGCGTCAGGTCGGAGAAGTCGTGCGGCGCGCCGTCCGCTTTTGCGAGTACCAACGCGGACGATCCGAGAATTTGCGCCGGATAGCCCTGGGCCTCGACACGGCAATCGCCCTGGGCGCTATCGCGCTGAACGAGCGCGCGCACGTTGGCGATGGAGCCGAACAAGCCGGGCGGCAGGTCAATATCGAGATGGGTCGGCTCGCCGATGGCCGCGACCGTGCTGCCCAGCAGACGCTCGTTGACGAAAGCGCTGACGACCGCCTTCTCCCCTGCCCCGTCAGGCGCGACCATGACATCGAGCGAAAGACGCGTCGGACGCGTCTCCGATGGCAGCCGTCGAATATCGATGACGGTCGCCAGATCGGCGCGGCCGAATACGTCCGCCTGCGCCGGCGGCACGGCGAGTTGTTCGAAGGTCACGCGATCAGTCGGCAGATCGATCGAACCGGCTTCGCCGACTGATGCCAGGGCGATACCGCGCGTCGCCGCGCGCAAGGGGCTGGCGAAGAGACGGCCGGCGCGCACCACTCCGCTGTCGGAAACAAGCAAGGCCGGCAAGCCGCTGACGCGGACCGCGGCCAGCGTGCCGAGCGGCTGGGCGGCGCCGGCGATCCGAGCGAGCGGCGGGTCAATGACGTTGGCGGCTTCCGCCAATGGTCCGATGAGAACGATGCCGCGTGTCCAGCGGCCGGTATCATCGCGCTTGGCGAGTTCTGCCATCGCTTCGTAGCCGTGCTGGAACGACACGCGTCGTCCACTGGAGATCAGCGAACGGGCGACGGTCACGGCGGTTGCGATCTCACTTTCGGTCACGCGGCGGCTCGGCAGCACGATCGCGACATCGCGCGGCATTAACATCGCGGTGGTGGCCACATCGAGGCCCGCGATCCGCCCGACGGCAACTTCCACGGCGGTTTCGGGTCGGATCGTGAGGCTGTCGCCGACATAGCGCACGTCGATGCAGCGATCGAGCGTCGCGGCGCCGGAATATAGAAACGTGACCTTGAGGTATCCGTCCTTCGGCCGCATGTTGCCGAGCGGAATGCGCACGATACGGCCGCTGCTTTTGCCATCGAGCGCGATCGACGCCACGGTCCGGTCATTCGCTCGCACCTCGAGACTGCGTTTGGCGTCGTGCGCACTCAGATCGTCCATGGAAAGCACCAATTCGCTCGCCGTCACCTCACCGTCCTGTGGCAGCGGAACAAATAATTCCTTATGTCCGCCCAGATTGGACAGGCGCAAACCGTTGATGAAACCAATGTCGGCAAGCGTCACTTCGGCGACGAGTTCGCCGGGCCGGACCGCCGGCGCGGCCGGCTCGACTGCCGCGGCAATAGTCTGCGTGCGCGATGCCGCCGCCCGATGGGGCGTCGGCGGCAATTGTACGTTTTTTGTCTGCGCCTGCGCCGCGGCGGGATACAGCGCAAGCGCAAGCACCGGCACAAGGAAGGCGCGCATTTATACCGCCCTGTTCTGTTTCACGATTGGACCGAGTTAACCGATTGCAATTCCCGCGCGGCAACGTCGCGAAGAATCTGGAGCGTCGTGGTCAGCCGGGCGATTTCGTCGGTCGATAATCCGCGCCGCTGCTCCTGCGGTGATCGCAATATGTCTTCGACGTCATGCGCCGCTCTGCCGCTTGCCGGAAAACCGACCGTCGGGCCGACGCCGACAATGCCGTGGACGCAGCGATAAGCTTCGGCAACCGCCGCCGCCGCTGCCGGTACGACATCCGAAAGTTGCGGGATGGCCGCGCAGGTATCGTCGATCTTGCCGGCCAGCGTGGTCGCGAAGCGGTTGCGCACGCGGGCGAGGCGGTCCGTGAATGGATCAACAGTCATCATGTGGTCCCCGAGCCAAGCTCTTAAGTGAACCCGGGATGCCAGTAAATAAAATCAGGTTATAATGGTGAATCTATACTTAGTAAGTAAATATACTTACGGATTTATACTATTAGTGCAAAGTATAGAATGTCACGCGACGATGTGCCGCCATCTTCGCGCATCGGCAGCGCATGCGCCGCTTCGCGCGTCTGCCGAAATCGCGACCACAAGGACTGCGTCCGTCGAGACTCATCGACCAAGACTGCATCGACCACGACTTGGAAAGCCGGGCGTAATGTCCTAGATCAAATCGCCTCGCTCCGGGCGATCGACGCTCAAGACTCCCGATGCGCCGGAGTTTGGTGGGGAATAGTTCAACGGTAGAACATCGGACTCTGACTCCGAGAATCTAGGTTCGAATCCTAGTTCCCCAGCCACGCCATGGCGCGGTCTGCGCTAAGTGACGTCTTTCCTGTTGCTCATCATTATTTGGCGCTGAGTCTCGCGCCTGCGCGCGCAACAGCACCGCAACGCTTGCGGTTCGTGGGCGCCGACTACTTGCTTGAGAAGATATCGAACAGCGACTGGTTGGGATAGGGCCCGGTCGAATTTGCGGGATTGGGGCTAGGCGGGGCCGCCGCGGCCGGTTGCGCGGTGCCGGGCGGCGGGTTTGCCGGCGGGGTCGCAGCGGCAGGCGGATTATAGGCCTGTTGTCCGGGCGGCGGAGTGTAAGGCTGACCCGACGGCGTATACGTGCTTGGCGGATGCGGCACGTTTGGTGCGGCCGGCGTCGATGGCGAGTCCTGGAACAAATTGAACAGCGACTGTTTTGGATACGGCAACGAATACGCTTCCGGACTGGCCACAGTCGTCTGGCTGCCGGCGGTACTCGGCGGAGGTGCCGGCGGGGGATTGGCTGCTGCTTCTCTTAACCCGTCGGTTAAGGATTGCCGCGGATAGGGTAACATCGCCGCCTGATCATCCGCCGGCGGCACGGGCTGAGCGGTGGCCACGGCAGGCGGCGGCGGTCCAGGGGCCGGCTGATTAGAGCCCGGTGATAACGAAGCGAAGGAGGAACAGCCGGCAAGCACCGGCAGCAGCACGAGCGAAGACATTATGAGATCGAAGCGCATACGCCGCGGCTCGCGAGCGACCCGCTTGCGCGCATTGGCGCGACAGTACAACCCCTGCATCCCCATGGCGCATTTATAGCAAGCGCATCGTGTCGATCTCAAGGCCGCTTGGAAAGCAGGGTGACCCGGCGCAGCGCGGTCTATCTTCCTGGTATAACTAGGCTATGGCCTGCCATCGATCGGACCGATTTCAGGCTTCAGTCTGATATAGTGAGGGACACAGATCGGCGGCGAGGCGGCCATGACCGCGATCGACAGCGGCGAGTTTCCGGCACTTGCGGTTCCGTGCCAGCCGGAAGGCCGCGCAAGCTTGCGGCGATCCTTGCGGGCCATGCGTGAGAACGCGGTCGCCGCTTATACGCCGGAAGATTTCAGCGCCGACATTATCGCCCAGCGCATTTTGTGGCGGCGGATGTTCATCATCAATGAACCGAACGCCATCCGCCACGTCGTTTTGGATAACGCCGCCAATTACACCAAGTCCGAAGTCGGACGCCGTCTGCTCGAACCCGGACTGGGCCGCGGTTTGCTGACCAGCGAGGGGGAAACCTGGCGCCGTCATCGCCGCATCATGGCGCCCGCCTTCGATCCGCGCAGCGTCGCCGGTTACGCGCCGATCATGAAGGAGATGACGGAAGAATTGCTGGCGAAATGGGATGCACTCCCCGCGCCGCGCGAGCTGGACGTCGCCGCCGCGATGATGGAACTGACGCTGAACATCATCTCAAAAGCGATGTTCTCGTCTGATTCCGACGAGATCGTTGATTCGGTCGAACGCGGCGTCAGCACTTACCAGACGACGGTACGGCCCAGTCTTCTTGATCTGTTGCACCTGCCGCTCTGGCTCTCGCGGCTGCTGGCGCCGCTGCCGACAGGAATCTTCAGCGAGTTCGATCAGAAGGTCGATCGCCTGCTAACCGAGCGCGGCCGGCAGCCGGACGCCGCGCCGAAGGATTTACTGGCTCGCTTGATCGCCGCGCGCGATAGCGAAACCGGCGGCGGAATGTCGGCGGGGGAAGTACGCGATCAGGTGGTCACCGTCTTCATGGCCGGGCACGAAACCACTTCGCTGGCGCTGACCTGGACTTTCTACCTGCTATCGCAGCACCCGGCGGTCGAAGCCAAGCTGCATGAGGAGCTTGCAAACGTGCTGCAGGGACGCCCGCCGGTTTACGAAGATGTCGCCAATCTCCGTTACGCGCGCACGGTGGTTGAAGAATCGATGCGGCTTTATCCGCCGGCGCACACGTTCGGACGCCAACCGATCGCGCCGGACGAGATCCTCGGCCATCGCATCCCGGCCGGCTCCGAGGTTCTGATCTTGCCGTGGCTGCTCCACCGCAAGCCGTCGTTGTGGGAGAATCCAGACCGCTTCGATCCGGAGCGCTTCACGCCTGAGCGCACGGCCGCGCGGCCGCGCCTCGCCTATCTTCCGTTTGGCGCCGGCACGCGCATCTGCATAGGCGCGGTGTTCGCGATGACGGAGGCGGTGATGATCGTTGCAACCATAGCGCAGCGCTATCGATTGCATCTGAAGCCCGGCCATCCGGTCGAGCCGCAGGGTTTGATTACGCTGCGGCCCCGCTACGGACTAAGGATGAATTTGGAGCCGCGCCTGCACTAATCAATTCGTCGCCGGTCACTTCACACACGGACCCGGCGGCTTCGCCCTCACCGCCGGTCAGCCGCACCACCCGTTTGCCCGACCGCGCCAGTCCAGCCATCAGCACATTGATCTCGTCTTCGCTGCCGGCTTTGCCGACCAGGAGCTTGCGCGCCTCACGCCGCGCAAAGTCGAGAACCGCGTTCGAGACTCGCTCGTCGAACAGGATGATGTCGGCGGACTGCAATACGCGGACCGCGCGCAACGTCAGCGATTCCGGATCGCCCGAGCCGGCATCGACGAAGGTCACCGATCCGTTCTCGACCGCGGAGCCGTATCCTCTGACCTCCGACAATAGCCGCTCGAAGTCGGCTTGAGCCGGATCGCGCCCGGCATGGATGACGGCGTGTATTGCAAAAAGCTGCCAGAACTTCCGCCGGGCGGCCAACGTCAGCCCGGAAGCCTTGACCGTGGAGCGCCAGCTTTGCGCCGCCGCCGCCCAGATCGCGAAGCCGCGCGGCAACAGGGTTTCGAGCTTGGCGCGGATGGCTTGCGCGAATACAGGCGCGGAGCCGTCCGTGGATATACCGATCACCAGCGGCGAGCGGTTGACGATGGCGCCAAACGCAAAATCGCAGAAGGCGGGCTTGTCAATGACGTTGACCGGCACGCCGGCCGCGCGCGCAGCTTGAGCGAAAGTCGCGGCATCCGCGTCCAGTTCGAATGCGCCGATGGCGACGGCCGCGCCCATGAGGTCGTCGGACGTCCAGACGCGCGCACGCACAATGATCGGACCGCGCGGCGGATCGGCGGCGACGGCCGCCATCTCCTCGGAGATGTCTTCCGCATAGACGTCGACGCGTGCGCCGGCAGCCGACAGCAACTCCGCTTTCCAGGCGGCCGCGGCGTTACCGCCGGCCATAGCTGCGCGTTTGTCATCCAGCGCGAGGAAGACCGGCAACCGCGCCAACGGCTCCATGCGGCCGTATTTTACCGCTGATATTGGCTGGAATTTCATGTCCAATAGCCTCGCTGGTTAATACACATCGGCCTGATATCGGCCTTTGGCCTTTAGCTCGGCGACAAATTTCCCCGCCTCGGCCGGTGAGCAGCCGCCATACTCGGCGATAATGTCGGTCAGTGCACCTTCGACATCCTTGGCCATACGTAGCGCGTCGCCGCAGACATAAACATGGGCGCCGTCATTGAGCCACGACCAGAGATCGCGGCCAACCTCGTGCATGCGGTGCTGTACATAGGTCTTTTCCTTGCCGTCGCGCGACCATGCCAATGTGAGCCGCGTCAGCAGCCCGGCCGAACGCATGGCGAGCAGCTCGTCCTCGTAGAAAAAATCGTAATCGCTGCGCTGGTGACCGAAGAATAGCCAGTTGCGTCCTGGTGCGTTTGTTGCCTGCCGCTCTTGCAAAAAGGCGCGGAACGGCGCGATGCCGGTGCCCGGCCCGATCATGATGATGGGTTTTGCCGGATCGTGCGGCAGCGCGAAATGCTGCGCCTTCTGAACGTAGACCCTGATCTTGTCGCCGGGCGCGATGCGCCCGCCGAGGAATGTCGAGCAGACGCCGAGCCGCGTGCGCTTATCGATCTCATAGCGCACGGCATCGACCGTAAGTGAGACGCGGCCGGGATTGCACTTCAGCGAGGAGGAAATCGAATAGACCCGCGGCTGCAACGGATCGAGCGCTTCAATGAAGGCTTCCGGGTCGGGCCTTATGCCGGGGAATTTGTGCAGAGCTGCGAGCACGTCGAGCGTCGCCGCGTCCCCGTCCGGATTTTCCCCGGCCGCGAGCCGCTTCGCCTTCTGGCGCCGTTCGCCGCCGGTGAGATATGAAATGAGCTCGAACAGCATGTCGGGTGCCGGCGACAGCGAAACGCCGTCGGTGAGGACCTCGCCGAGGGTGCGATCGCCGATCGGGAAATCGGCCGGCGTTTGAAGCGCCGCGACTACGGCCTGCACCAGGCCGTAGTCGTTGGCCGGAAAAATGCCGAATGAATCGCCGACTGTGTAATCAAGATCGGTGCCGCCAAGGTTGATATCGATATGCCAAGTCTCTTTTTCCGACCCCGGCCGGTTGAGACGGCGGCGCGAAAGAAAAGTGGCGTAGATCGGATTGTCGCGTGAGCGCCCGGGCGCGGAAACCGGGGCGGGCGTTGCTGGGGCCGCAGCAGTGTCGGCAGCCGCTCCGCCATCCAGCTCCTGATAGAGTTGCTTGAGCATGCGGGAGGTTTCTTTGCCTCCCGGCACGCACAGATTGAGCCGCTTTTCGGACTTTACAAACAGCGCGTCGGAGTAATCCTTGCAGTTATATCCGCACTGGCCGCAATCCTGCTGCGCCATTGCCGCCATCATTCGCCGCGGCAAAGGTTTGCCTTCGGCGAGCTTCATCCGGTCGGGCATCGGCATGGCGGGGTCATGCCAGGGCGCGCCGTCATCCACTTCGGCCAGTGCCGCGGCCGGCACAGTGCCGCCGTCGAGCAGGCCCGCCAGAAGCTTCGCGGCGTCTTCGGTCGCCACCGGGGTGATGTTTTCCGGCAAACCGAACAGGCCGGCGAACAAACCGTTGAGCCAAGTGCGTTGCTCCGCCGTGAACGGAGCCGATTCCGGTATCAGCGATGGAATGGGCGGCCGCGGCGTGATGCTCATTCGGCGGCCTCGAGTTCGGTCATCGCCTTAAGCGCATCGATCTCATGACGCCGGGAGAAAGCGAGGAAGGTTTCTTCGCTGGATTCGCGGTGGGCGAGGTAGGCCTTGAGGATGCGCGCAACAATATGCGGCGCCTCCTGGGCGACGACATCGCGATAGAGTTCGCGGCCGAGCGCGGCGTTCGGCCCGAACCCCCCGCCGACGAGAATGTGATAGCCCTCGACCGGATCGGCATCTTCGTCCGCATGCACCTTGCAGGCGAGAAGCCCGATCTCGGACACGAAATGCTGCGCACAGGAGTGGTGACAACCGGTGAGATGAATGTTGACCGGGGTGTCCAGCGGCACGCGCGTTTCGCACCAGCGCGCGATCTCTTCCGCATGCCGCTTGGTGTCGGAGGCGGCGAACTTGCAACCGGTGTTGCCGGTGCAGGCGACCAGGCCGGAGCGAATAGCGTTGGTTGTGATCGCAAGCCCGATCACCTCAATGCGCTCGGTCGCGGCCGCGACTTTGTCGTCCGCAACGCCGGAAATCAAAAGGTTCTGCCAGACCGTGAGGCGCACATCGCCGTCGCCGAACTCGCGCGCGACCTCGGCGAGGCCGCGCATCTGCGCGACCGTCATGCGGCCGACCGGCACGACAATACCGATCCAGTTCAGCCCTTTCTGCTTCTGCGGATGAACGCCGATGTGCGCGGTGCGGCTGAATACCGGTCTGAGCGCCACCGCACCCGGTTGCGCGCGATCGAGTTTACGACCGAGCTTCTCCTCAAGCAGAGCAACGAATTTCTCGATGCCCATGGCATCGAGCACATATTTCAACCGCGCCTTGGTGCGGTCGGTGCGATTGCCGTGATCAATGAATATACGGACCACTGCGTCCGCCACCAGGCAGGAATCTTTGGGCTGGACGAGGACGCCGGTTTCGCGGGCGAAATCGCGATGGCCGGTAATGCCGCCCAGCCCGAGCTTGAACCAGACTCCGGGCGACAGCCCGAAGCCGTCGTCCACCTGAACGGCCTGGAACGCGATGTCGTTGGTGTCTTCGAGCACGGCGATAGTGCCGGCGCCGTCGAAGGCGACGTTGAATTTGCGGGGGAGACCGTAGAGCGAGCGGTCGTTGAGGATGTGGAAGTGCCATTCGCGTGCGTAGGGGCGCGTGTCGATGAGCTCTTGCGGATCGATGCCGGCGGTGGGAGTGCCGGTAACGTTGCGGATGTTGTCGGCGCCCGAACCGCGCGAGCACAGGCCGAGATCCTGGACCGCCTCGATCATGGCAACCGCGTTGTGCGCTTCGACTTCGCGGATCTGGATATTGGCGCGCGTGGTGACGTGGGCGTAGCCTCCGCCATAGCGCTCGGCGAGATCGGCCAGGCCGGCGAATTGCGCCGCTCTAAGAATGCCGTTCGGCATGCGCAGCCGGCACATGTAGGAGTTCTGGTTCGGCGCGACATAAAACAGGCCGAAGAAGCGCCAACGGAAGTTATCCGGCGGCTTCGGATATTCGCCCTTGACGGCGTGCTCCTTCAGCCGCTCGTAGGTATCGAAGGGGTGCTGTTCGCGCTTGAACTTTTCCGGATCGGAAAGTTTGCCGCCGGTCGCGAGCACACGGCTTTGTGCTTTCAGCGCGGCCGCGTCCGGCCCGACCGGCTCGGGCGCCGCGGCGGCAGCTGCGCCGCCGGCAATACTTTTCGCCGCCTTGGCGATCTGCACACCGGCCACGAACCCTTCAAGGTAACGCTTCTGTTCGGGTTCGAAGTCTCCGGCCTGGCCGGCGGCGGCGGGTTTGAGGTCGGTCTCTGTCATTCCGCCGGCACCCGCGTCGGTGCCGTCATAGGCGCGGGCGCCGTGCTGCGGGGTTTATGCGTGATATAGAGCGCGAGCCCGGTGAAAACGAAGCCGCCGACCAGGTTGCCGAGCGTGACCGGGATTTGGTTCCACAGCCACCACTGCGCGATGGTCACTTTGGCGCCCATCATCATTCCGGTGGGAATGATGAACATATTGACGACCGAGTGCTCGAAGCCCTGCGCGAAGAAGATGAAGATCGGCATGTAGGCGCAGGCGATCTTGCCGATGGTCGAGGAGGTGGTCATCGCCGCGACGATGGCGAGGCAAACCATCCAGTTGCACAGCATCGCCTTGACGAACACCGTGATCATGCCGGCATAGCCGAGCGCCTCGTATCCGGTGGTCTTGGCCTCGGCGATAGCGATGATCTTGGCTGCGACGCCCGCCGGCGCGGTCGCGCCGAAATTGGTGAGCGCGATCGCAAGCAAGCCGCCGTAAACGACGCTGCCGATGAGATTGCCAAGGAAGATCCAGCTCCAGTTGGCGAGCATGCTCTTGGAGCCGGTATCGTTCTCGATCCACGGCAGCGGCACCAGGGCGAAAGCGCCGGTCACAAGGTCGAGCCCGAGCAGCACGATAAGAATGAGTCCGACCGGAAAAATGAGCGCGCCGACAAGAGGCTGATTGGTCTGCACGGCGCCGGTAATGGCGAGACTGGTCGCGGCGGCAAGGATCGCGCCCGCCAGTACTCCGCGGATGACAAGGTCGAGAGGCGGCAAGGCGAGCTTGGCGCGCCCCGCAGCGACCATGGCGGAGGCGACGTCCGCCGGTTTCACATAATCCATGTCTCGGCTCCCATTGGATTTAATGGCCGCCGAGACGCCTTTCCCAAGTCATCCGGCAGACCAAAGGCTCCCTATGCTGCAAAGCAGCAAACCGTGTGCCAGTTCTACCGGATTGAAAAAATTGGCTATTGCGGCTCAGAGCCGGTTCCCTGCCGTGCTTTGCGGCAGCGCCCGTTGAAATCTTGAGCATGGTCGCCGAAACGCGACCCGATGTGTCCCGCCCGCCGCCTACTGACTTGTCGGTTCGCCCTGCCCGCTTGAATCCGGCAGTAGGATTTTCGCAACGGCCACCCATGTCAGATTCTTCAAATCCACCAAGGGAGGATTGGCGACGACCGTCGTTGTCGCGGCGCGCGCGGCGCAGCCTTCCACCAGCACGGAAATTTTGACCTCGCCGTCGGTGTAGTAGGAATCGCCCCCGCCGTTGCGGCCGTCGAGCGTCGGCCCGACGCCGGTGACCTCGTAGATGCTGGTGACCACCTTGGCGGCGGTCAGGTCGGCGGTCAGCAGGTCCCGTTCCGCGTCGATATCCGGACCGATGTGATGCGTGATGCGCGCATCGTCATGGCTTATCCCGATGCCGCGATCGAAGGTCACTGCCCCGAGCCAAACCGCCCGCCCCTCCTGCCCATGATCGAGCACTTTCCAGAAACGAACATGATGCCGACGGTCTGCGCTCTTGCCGGCCGGCTTTTCAAAGGCGAGATCCTCGCGTTTGCCCTGGTAGTATAAATTACTGACGGGCGCGTCGTGATAGGGCCGGTCGAGCAGAACGCTGCCGGCAATTTCGATGCTTGAGCGCAAGGTGATCGGATCCGCCGGATCCCACTTCGCGGCAGCCATGGCGCAAAGCATGTCCTCTTTCGATCCGACCGCGCCGACATTGATCGGATCGCCGGGAATATTGTCGCCGGTGCGGGTCATCATGGTGAGGCCAGCGAGGCCTTTTTGATGTTCGTAATGCCGCCAGGTCAGCGGCAGCAGGAAGTACGCCGAAACGCCCCACAAGACGAGGGCCACAGCCAATGCCGCGAACAAGAATTCGGAATCCCGACGAAGCGCCTGAAGCATCACGAAGACTTCCCAGTCTAGCCGCAGATTGAAGAAAAAAGATTGCTCTCGCCGTTCGATTGATACCGGCCGAACAATACCAACCGATTAGCAATAGATACCGCATTACAAGAAATGCTCGGCCGCGGGCGCCAATCCAGCGGCCAGAACGCCAGGAGACGGTTTGCGTGCAAAAGATCGAGAAAATCTGCACCAAGGGTCGGGTAATCTAACAAGATCAAGCCATTTACATGCGGGCCTGTTAATATTCTTGGCCTTAAAATTCTGTCATTGGCGGAATCATGGACTTGGAGATCTACGTTTGATTGGCAGACAACATTGAGCAACGAGCAGACCGCAGTGTCGATTCGGCGGGTGGTCCACACCGAACTAGAGGCTTGCGCCACGGCTATCAATCGCAATGATAAGAAAGCAGCATTGGAGCAACTTTCTGAAGCGACCGCAAAGTTGAAGCGGCTAGCTGGCGGATTGGCAGCACAATTCGGCTGAGGGCTGAGGACGCATGTCAGCAGCCGGGACGGCACCGGGCGCCCCTCAGGCTGCAGGCAAAATCTTTCTACGCTCACTAACGAGTGGATCGAATAAAGAGCGCGCGAGTTCCGTTACGGGTCACGTGTGGACGGCGCGATGGCAAGAACTTTCTGACGTTGATGCAGCATTGGTCGGGTGCGGTCACGTGTCCGGCCTGTTGATGCGGCGCGGATGGCCGCTGGCCCTAATGCTCTGCGCGGATCGGGTCCCAATCGTTCACATGCACTTAGAAGTGCGATGACCCAAACGGGCTCTCCCGATCCCCGGAACGACCGTATCTGCATTACGTCGTCATGCCCTCGCCAATTCGTTCAATCTTTCAGCTCCCTGTTGTCTACGCCGACTTCGGCAGCAGCTTCACCTCCTTGCATCGCTCAACGTTCGCTTTAACGCAACCACCCTATGGCACTTCGATGCCGCAGAGTGGGCGCCGTCCACAGCATCATTAGCAGAAATCGTCGCTCTGAATTTCAACGTCTGCTTTTCATCTACAAGCGGACATAGCGAACCGGTCTCTGCATTCAGCGAACCGAGTCTCCGCCAACGAGAGTTTCGGATATTGAAAATTCGCGAGCGGAGACCGGCGACGAAAACAGCCGGAGTTTTGTCGGAAGAGCGCAAATTATACGTAGCGGAGACCGTTAGATGGGCGCCTAAACCGCGGAACTGTCGAGCCTTTTTCTTCAATGATAGGAATGGCTTAGGGAGACGGTACTGGCTGGCTGAGTACGCAGTCCATCGCGAACCCGTCTCAGCCCCGAATTCCCTGCTAACAGGGAAATAAACGGGGAATTTTGCCGAATTCGGCCGCTCGCTGCGATTTTTGTGCCGGTCACCACGCAAATTTAATGGGTTGCGCAGAAATTCCCCACTCAAGAGAACAGGGAATTTTCAAATCGATTGCAGGGAAGATTTCTCGACGAACAGGGAAGTAACGGCACGTCCGGATTTAAATTCCGGTAGGGACAACCATCGAGGCGCTTTCGTCATTTCCGCCGATTGCCCGAAACCAACTCAATCAGCGGCCGTCGTAGGAAAAGCTCTTACGTCCCTTCTGAGTCCGAGGAGATCGATCTGAACTAATGTTCGGCCTTGGCTTCATCCTTCAACGGCGCAAGCACTAGACGCCGACCAACCGGGAAGAGCTGCACGTCGTAGCGCTGGACCACCCAGCCCCAGATTCCCGAGGGCGCCTTGAGCATCACCGCGATGGCGATGAGGCCGAGCAGGATCAGATAGTACGTGCCGTAATCGGCCAACAATTCGCGCAGCACGATAAAGACCAGCATGCCAATGAACGGTCCCTCCAGCGTGCCGATGCCGCCGATGACCACCATGAAGATGACCACCACCGTCCAGTCGTTGATGCTGAAGCCAGCTTCGGGCGAGATGCGGAGCTTTTGCAGGAAAATCAGGCCACCGATCAGGCCGGTGCAGGCGGCGGTGGCGATATAGATGATGAATTTGGTACGAAAAGTGTTGACGCCGAGGCTCGCCGACGCCGGCTCGGAATCGCGGATCGCCGTGAGCGCAAGACCGTGGCGCGACCGCAACAGCAGATAGACGATGGCGAACACCAGCGCCGAGCACGCTAGCGTCATCAGATAAAGCATCATGTCGCGGCCGGCACGATCGGGCGAGATCTGGCGCAGGATCGCCGGCGTCAGCGACAGGCCGGAACCGGCGCCGAGCACCGCAATGAGGCTCGCCGACAGCGCGAACACTTCCGAGACCACCCAGGTGCCGATGGCGAAATACGCCCCGCGGAGCCGAAATACCGCGAAGGAGACCGGAATCGCCATCAGCCCAGCGAACGGGCCTGCCAGCAACAGCGCCACATAAACATTCATGTTCAGCGGCCCAGTCATATAGAACAGCGCGTAGCCGCCGAGGCCCACGTATGCCTGCTGGCCGACCGAGACGAGCCCGGCATAACCGGCGAGCAAATTCCACAGCTGCGCCAGAGCCAGGTAGTAGGCCATTTCGCCGACCAGGCGCATGTCGCCGGGGTCGCTCCACCACGGCATGGCGACGAGCGCTACAACGAGCGGCAAAGCGCAAACGGCAAAAGCGCGACTGGCCCTCGTTCCACGCTCGACCCGGACGGACTCCATCTCAGTCCCTCGTCCGTGGAAACAGCCCGCTCGGGCGCACGATCAGGATGGCGAGAAAGGCGAGATGGCCGGCGAGAGTTTGCCAGTTCGGGTCTACCGCCGCGCCGATCGCCTGCGCGATGCCCAGAACCATGCCGCCGATCAGGGTACCCCACATGTTGCCGAGCCCGCCGATGATGACGGCCTCGAAAGCCAAAATCAGCCGGATTGGTCCCGCCGAAGGCGCGAAGATCGTGCGGATGCCGAACAGGACGCCGGCGATCGCGGTGAAGACCATCGCAATCCCCAACGCCAACGCATAGAGTTTGCGGTTGTCGATGCCCATCAGTTCGGCGGTATCGGAATCGTCGGACACCGCACGAAACGCGCGGCCGAGCCGTGTGCGGTAAAACAGGAGCTGGAGGCTCGCGATGGCCAATATCGCCACCGCGAAAACCAGGAGCGGATAAACGCCGATCGACAGGCCGCCGGGAAGCCGCAGGCTTGCCGTCTCGATCGCTCCTTCCTGAAGGCGGTGATCGTAGGCGCCGAAGCCCTGCAACAACCCGTTTTGGATGATGATGGAAATGCCGAAGGTGACGAGGAGCGGCGGCAAGAGGCCGCCGCTGAGCGTTTGATTCAACAGCCCGCGCTGCAGGGCATAGCCGAGCGCGAACATCACCGGTACGACGATGACGAGACTCATGAACGGATCGAGGCCGGTGTACCAGGTGGCGACCAGTCCCACGTAAGCCGCGAGCACGATGAGGTCGCCGTGTGCGATGTTGACGAGGCGCATGATGCCGAACGACATCGACAGGCCTATGGCGAAAAGGGAGTAGAATCCGCCGAGCAAGCCGCCTTGTATGAGAATATTGATCCAGTTCATCCGGCTCACACTCCGAAATAAGCCGCGGTAATTGCCGCGCGGTCGAAACCCTTGACCGACGCGGTCAGCGCCAGATGGCCTTCCTGGAAACAATAGAAGCGCGCCGAGGCGTCGAGCGCCCGGTTGATGTCCTGCTCGACCAGCACCACCGTCGTACCCTCGGCAGTGACGGTGCCGAGGCATTGGTAAATGTCCCGAATGACGACGGGAGCCAGCCCGAGCGACAGCTCGTCGCAGAGCAGAAGCCGCGGATTGGACATCAGGCTGCGACCGACGGCCGCCATTTGCTGTTGGCCGCCCGACAACGAGGGTGCCGGCAAATGACGCAGATCATATAGCCGCGGAAACAGTTCGTAGACGCGTTTGAGATTCCACGGTCCCTTACGCTCGCTATGGGTGCCGAGCAGAAGATTTTCCTCCACCGAAAGGCTGGGAAACAGCCGCCGCCCCTCCGGCACCATGGCGATGCCGAGCCGCACGATTTCGTGCGGTGTCTTGTCGCCGATCGGCTGGTCGTCGAACATCACCATCTCGGGCGCGCTTTCGATGGTGCCCGCGACCGCGCGCAGAAAGGTGGTCTTGCCGGCGCCATTGGCGCCGATGATGGCCACCGTCTCGCCCTGTTCCACGGTGAGGTTGATCTCGAACAGCGCCTGGAAGTCGCCGTAGAAAGCCGACAAGTTCTGCGTGCGCAACAGCGTCATGAGACCGGAATGCCCATGTAAACTTCGCGCACGCGCGAATCCGCCATCACCTCGCGCGGATCGCCTTGCGCGAGGATCTGGCCGAAATTCATCACGATCAAACGGCTCGCCACGGAGACGAGGGCGTGCACGATGTGCTCGATCCATACGATCGTGGTGCCGCTTGCGTGAATGGCTTTGATGGTCTTGACCAGTTCGCCGCACTCATACTCGGTCAGCCCGCCCGCGATTTCGTCAAGCAGCAGAAGCTTGGGCTGGATCGCCAGCGCGCGCGCCAGCTCGAGCCGTTTGCGCTGCAGCAACGTAAGCGTGCGCGCCGGCATATTGGCTTTGTCGTAAAGCCCGGTGACTTTGAGCACGTCGCTGCAGCGCTTGTAGCTTTCGCGCTCCGTGATGCCGCCGCCGTATATCGCCCCGACCAGAAGGTTTTCGAATACGCTCATATTCGCGAACGGATGCGGGATCTGATACGATCGCCCGATTCCCAGGCGCGAACGCGCGTGCGGTGGCATTGTGGTCATATCCGAACCGTCGAATTCGACCTGCCCGGCCGTCGCCGCAGCATCGCCGGTGATCAAGTTGAAAAGCGTGGTTTTGCCGGCGCCATTGGGTCCGATCACGGCCAGCGCTTCACCGCCTTCGACGGCGACGTTGACGTTATCCACGGCTTTGAGTGCGCCGTAATGCTTGGACA
>CAYVPC010000004.1:0-44813 GCA_964453555.1 uncultured Hyphomicrobiales bacterium
TTGAGGGTGGCCCCTTTTGGAAATCGGGCTAAAGCCACCTAGGTCGGCCACTGCTTCCATAGCCCAAATCAGGGCATCTTATGCCATGCGCGCCAAGCAACCTCGACCTGAGCCTTGCATTCCTCCGCAGTGTAAGCGTGATGCAGATCGGGCGCCTCGCGGTCGAACCACCACGAATAGGCCGGGCCGCTGTCGGGGAATTTCTGCCAACGGATGTATGCGACCACAAACGTCCGGTCCACTGCGACCCACTGAATGTCGGTGGTCTTTCCAGGCCAGTGATCGCGGCCCGACTTCCAAACCAACACGGCGCAAACCCTTGGATGGTCAAGAAAGCCGCAGTATATCGACGCTCTCGCCACGGAATAGGCCGCCTCAGTTGGCAGTGGGCTGGTGTTGAAAAGCGAAGTAGCAGGATTTGAAAACTGGTCGATTTTGATCAGATTTCTCCCGCGACGGGGCACAGAGTATTTGCTTCGCAACGACCACTGACAGTTTGAAATCCGGCCGCTTTAGAGAACTTTTTCATCTAGGAACAAATTGTCGGTTCGTTCTCTTAATCATCATGAGGGGCGCAAGTGGAGATTGCTCCCATGCGCTCAGTAATCATCATCGCAATGTCGGCTTTTGTCACTCTTGCAATCGTCTCGATTGGATACGCCCAAAGCGATCAGCGCGCCCCTGAGAAACCCTCTGACCAATCTACAAAAAAGCCAACTGCGGCAAAAGACGTGTATGTTCTGAGAATAACTCCCGACCAAGAAAGGAAGATCCCTTACCATCCGTGCATTGCAAATGTCCGTCTTCCAGACGGGCGTAGCGCATGTCTCTACGATAAATAGTAATTCTGCGCAGGCGTGGCTGGCCATGGCTGCGAATTTTGGCGAAGCGGATTGGCATCGACGTGATGAAACTTGAGACCGTGCTCAGGTTCGATCAGCGGCACAAGACGCACGCCATAGTTGGCGCAGTATGAAATACGCGGCGGCAATGTTGTTTTCGTTCATGCTGGCTTTGCCAGTGCAGGGTGACCCAGATGATGTTTATATCGCTGTCGCTTTGGCAAGAATAACAACAGAACATTGTCCAAATGTTTTTCGGACTAATAGTGCGTTTGATGCGGCTATGGCCGGTCTTGATTTGAAAAAATTGCAAGAGTTTCTTGAAATAGGGCGAGAAAAGATTGCGGGAGCCGCTGGCTGTGGAACGGTGTGTACCGGACAGTTCGCATCGAACGCCTCCTGTCGTCTTTTAACTCGCAAATGATGATATTGTAGCGCGTTGAATGTCGCCCGAAGTGAAGCCGCGCCGTTTTCCACCGCCATGGTCGATCGAGGAACATAACGACGCCTGCTTTCATCGTCCGCGACAAGACGAACCTATCCCGCTCGGATGAGCCTCGATCTCATGGTTGATACGCTCGCCTTCGCGCAAACTGCGTAGGCCGGGGGCGCCTGCCCTCCAACGCATCCACACGACAAAGAGGAAATTAAACGCGATCCAAACCGCCAGAGCGGTTAAAAGCACTAAGCGCACAGCGCGCTCCCATCTCAGGCGGGAGCGCTACACTCTCAGCCACCAACGCCTGGCTCGGAGCCTCTGTTGGTGATGTTAACTATGTGGGTGTTGGGCTTCATGTAGGCAACTGGCGCTGGCCGGGTTTTGAGAGTGGTCAATTTTGACCAGACAAATCCCGGCAACACGCGCCAAGTTTAGGTCCGCGCTCAATCAAGCGGCAAGGCGATAAGATGACTGTTGAGATTATCGCCCAGCCCGTCCCGTCCTTACCCCACCCAATTTCGCGATTTCGTGCCATTTGGCCCATGGCGGCTCTGGGCGTCGGATTGACAGCCACCGTGGCTTGGATGGCGCTTTTGGGATACGGGCTTGTCGAGCTAACCGAAACGGCACTATCGGGCGCTGGCCTTTTTCCAAACTAATCGAAGTCGCGGGGCAATCTTCCACGGGCCGCCCGCACGGCCCCGCAGATTTTTTTTCAAGCAAAAGCGGCCGACCGGCCGTTGCTGGGTTTTCGGTCGGTCAGGCCGCCCGCCCAGCCATAGGACAAGGGGGGCGCGTACAGCCGAGCGTGAAGCATTGAACGCTGCGATGATGACTGTTGTGTGATCAAATTATGCGGACCCGAATGAGAAATTTAAAGATAAGGATCGCAAAAAAACTAAAATGGCTATGACTACAAAAGACATTCTAACGGTCAAAAATGGGTTCGATGCGTTAGCTGCTAAACTCAAGGAATTTTCCGCAAAAATTCCGAAGACTATTTGATGGGGACAATTTATCCGCCCGCTGCGTGCAGTCATCGCTCCATGCCTTGCGCGTCCGCCGGCCGCGCTAGGTGTGTTTTTTGGCCGCCCGCCAGCCTTCCTGTGGACCACCCCGCCGGAACGCGCACCAGCGGTGTTCCCAGCGCGTTTTTGGTCTGTGTACCCCAATGTGTACCTTTGGCATGACGGTCGATCTGGAATGCCATTCAGGAACCAAGCTAAGTCTTTGATTTAATTGGTGCCGGGTGAGAGAATTGAACTCCCGACCAACGGTTTACAAAACCGCTGCTCTACCGCTGAGCTAACCCGGCTTTCGGGGGCTTTTAGGGCGTTGCGGTGGAAATTGCCACCGGATTGCCACCGGAGACCCCCCATTTTCGTTCTTGCAGTGTTCGTCAACGCGCCTACTTAAATCCACGCGTGGCGCGGCTCAAGTGGCGCTCGTTCCAGGCGGCTATCAGGCGCTCAGCGTCCTCAAGCACTTGAGGTGTCGGTCGCGCGCCGTGCAGCCGCTTCCCTTTCGGCGGGCCGGCGGCGTTGATTCTCCATCTTGCGGCCTTTGAAGCCCACGGCCGGATCGTCGCCGAATAGGTGCGACTGTCAATGTCCGCCGCAAGCAGACATTTAGTCGGCTGCCATTGCACGTCAGCTTTGGGCCAGCAGCCGACGCCGACGCAATCATTCAGCCGTTGCCGTTTGAAGTGGAACAAGCAGCGCGCAATCGGTGCCAACGGGAGACTTTGGACGCTTCAGTTCAGCTCCCAACTGCTTGGAAAGTGCGTTGACTAGGCGCGTGCCGAACCCTTTGCTCGCCGTTGGATCAAAGCCTGTCGGCAAACCAGCACCCTCGTCGCGGACCGACACCAAAATTGATCGATCGTCCGGTTGAGCCAACCGCACCCAGATCGGTCCGCCGGGACAATCGGGATAAGCATACTTCCCCGCATTTGAAATGAGTTCGTTCATGATAAGCCCAACAAGAATAGCGCGATCCGCCGCGAACTGAATTTCGTCGGGCGCATCAAACTCGATCTTGCACGGAGCGACGGTGGGCTGCAGGTCGCCGATGATTTGGCTCAGATACTCGACCAAATCGATATTTTCATAGTCGGCATTATAAGTGAGACGCTCATAAGCACGACCAACGGCATTGATGCGGCTCGACGCCTCGTTGAGTCGTTCACTTAAGGCCGGGTCACCGACCGAGTGAGCTTGGATTTCAAGCATCGCCGAAACCACTTGTAGGCTGTTCTTGACGCGGTGGTTGACTTCCTTGAGCAAAACTTGATGACGATCAAGCGCGACTTTCAGTTTGCGTTGATATTGCTGTTGCTCGATTGCCATACCGAGGATGTTTGCGGCGCCTTGCAAAAAAGAAATGTCGCGCTCGCCAAACTCGCCTTCAGATTTGCTGTCCACTTCCAGCACACCAAACGGCGCGCCGTCACCCTGCAGAATAACGTTCATCGCCCGGTGGATTCCGTGCTGGGTAAGCAATTCCGGCGTTCTAAAACGTTGCTCGTTTTCGAGGTGGTTTGAAATAACGGGCTTGCCAGTGCGCAACGCATAGCCAGCAGGAGAGGCCAGATCGGCCCCGACACTTGCCGACCCGACAATACCCGGTTCCCAGCCCACACCGGCACAAACTAGGAGACGGTTCTCGGCCGGTATGTATTCCAGGACTTTGCAGTATTCGGCGCCCAGTCCCTCCGCCGTCATACGGGCGGTGTGATTGAGCATATCGCTGAAGCTCGTGCGTTGCAGCGCAAGCATTCCCAGTTCGGCAAGAAGTTCCTGCTGGCGAATGCGTTGGCGCAGCGCACGTCCCGTTAGGTCATCGGGCTGTTCATTAGTCGTCGGAGGTTCAACGACAGGCGCCTTATGGTCAGATGGCTGGCTCATATCCATTAAATAACATCCCTCAAAATCGGCTGAGCGTTGGAACCTAGTTCCAAAGATCAGTGATGATGAAGCCGTCGTCGAGACGGCCTGTACGGATTTTCAAAGACCGAGGCGGCCTAAGCGTCCGTTGAATTGTATGATCCGCAGCTCGCGCAATGGATCAGGACGCCGTGGACTTGGTCCTCCTCGGCATGCAGCAAAATGGTGCCGCATTGCCCGCAAGTGTAATCCACGGACTTGTCACTAGCTTTGAGTATGGGCGGCGCTTTCAAAGCGATACCCGGGATGGCGCGGTGACTGGTTTAAGGCTAATTTTCCGGGTGGTCACAAAACGCTCCCTTTACAGGCGGGAGCGTTACAGAACTCTCAGCCACCGACGCCTGACCACGGGTCGTGCCGGTGATGTTCCACACATGGGTCTCCATGCCCAGAATAGTTAGACCACAGAAAATGTCTGTAATTACGACGAACCTGTCAGAAAGTTAGGGCCACGCCCGAATACTTCGCTTCACCGCCCTCCCTGACATCGCGACCACAAGCATCGTGTTCGAGACGATATCATGATGATGGCGAAAGTCCGCTCTGGGTCAAACGCTACCGAGTCATTCGGCGCTGGCGCGGATCAATGTCCGCTTCCCCACCGATAGTGACCGTTTGTCGGAAATTACGAAAGCGTCGCTTAGGGCCAGCAGGAGACTCATGCACTGCAACAAAGTCGGGGCGGTTTCGAAATTGATTGTCATGCTTGCAACTCATCGAGCAAGGCCTCGCTTGGATAGGATGCGATTGCCGGAACGCCTAGGGTAATCGCGGCGGTTGGCCACGCGAGAGGTCGCGGGCTGCCGTGGCTCCCGTGATCGCGCCAGAGCCGCGCCATGGTCATCGCCGCTCGCCGTCGAAGGACGGTCGCGGGCGTCAGCCCATCAAGATATCATGATCGTGCCGCATCACGGTGCTGATGAAGTCGATCACGGCACGAATGCGCGGCACCGCTTGAAGGTCCTGGTGGACCAACAAATACCATTCGCGGATAAGGTTGATCTCTGTCGTCATCACCCGCGAAAGCGCATCCGATCGCCCAACCATGAAATGCGGCAACATGACGAGTCCAGAGCCCGCGCAGGCCGCGTTGTACTGCGCCACGAGGCTGGTACAGGCGAAGCGCGTCTTCGGTTTCTCGATCACTTCAGCGAGCCATCGGACGTGAGGTACCGAGATCAGTTCGTCCACATAGGTGACAAATGTATGATCCTGGAGGTCTCTTCGAGTTCTCGGCGTGCCGGCGGCTTCGAGGTAGGACGCCGATCCATAAAGTCCCACGCTGTATTGACCCACCTTACGGACCAGCAGGCGGCCGCGCGGCGGGTTGACCATGTTGATGGATACGTCGGCTTCGCGCTCTAACAGATTGAGGACGTGCTGAGCACTGACCAATTGTACCGACAACTGCGGATGCCTGTTGACGAATTGGCTCAGGCGCGGGGCTAGATAGAAGCTCCCGAAGGCCTCCATCGTCGAAACGCGCACGACACCGGCCAGTTCGCGCGCCGCATCGGTGGCGTCGCGCGCAATCTCGTTGCTCAATTCCTCCATCTGAGACGCGATCGAATAAATGCGCTGACCTTCTGCTGTCAATTGCAACAATCGGCCGCTCTTAAGGAACAGCTTGATGCCGATGGCCTCTTCCAACGCCGCCAGTCGGCGGCGGACCGTCGTGACGTCGAGCCGCAACTGATCCGCCGCGGTCGCTATGGGACCTTTACGCGCCACCCGCAGGAAGACGTGCAGATCGGTCCAATCGAAATCCGTGAGGGAGGGTTTCATTGCGGCGCGCTCAATGTGCCCGGGAGCAGAAAGAGTGCAAATCTGCCCGATTATCGGGCGATATTCCATATTTTCAAGCATTAATGCCGCGTTCCATTGTCTTGGCAAAGATCATTTGGCGCAGACCTGAGATCTGCCGTTCCGGACAAAGGGGGAATTTCATCATGAAAGCTTGGTGGCAGGACCTGACCGCGCGCGAACGACGCACGATGGCCGCTTGCTTTGGCGGCTGGGCGCTCGATGCGTTCGATCTCCAGATCTACTCATTCACCATCCCAGCTCTGATCGCGACTTGGGGCATGACGCAGGCTCAGGCCGGCTACGTCGGTACGATCGCACTGCTGTTTTCGGCGGCGGGCGGCTGGATCGCGGGCGCCCTCAGCGATCGCTTCGGCCGCGTGAAGATGTTACAGATCACGGTAGCGTGGTTCGCCATCTTCACCTTTCTGAGCGGCTTCGCCGACAATTACGTCCATCTGCTCATCCTCCGCAGCCTCCAGGGTCTGGGCTTCGGTGGCGAATGGGCGGCAGGCGCGGTGCTGATAGCCGAGGTCATTAGGCCGGAATATCGCGGCCGCGCCTCCGGAAGTGTGCACAGCGGCTTTGCCGTCGGCTGGGGATGCGCCGCGCTGCTGTTTGCCCTCGTCTTTTCCCTGCTGCCACAGGACCTCGCCTGGCGAGTCATGTTCTGGGTTGGCGTCCTGCCTGCGCTTCTCATCTTCTATATCCGGCGGTTCGTGGATGAATCCGACGTTTTCACGGCGAATCGGCACACCCGGCCCAAGGCCGGACTTTCCCAGCTCTTCACTATCTTCCGGCCCGATCTGCTACGGACCACGCTCACCGCTTCGCTGTTCGCCGTGGGTCTCCAGGGCGGCTATTACGCCGTCGCCACCTGGATGCCGACTTATCTGAAGACCGAAAAGGGGCTCTCGGTTCTGGCTACGGGCTCCTATCTTGCAGTGATCATCTTCGGCGCTTTCTGCGGCTTCCTCGCAGGGGCGCACCTCGCCGACTGGATTGGGCGGCGGCGCACTTTTCTCATCTTCGCCGCCCTCTCAACCATCGTCGTGTGCCTCTACACCTTCGCACCCATCACCAACGAGGTGATGCTGGTGCTAGGTTTTCCGCTCGGTTTCTGTGCTAACGCCATGTTCGCGCCAACAGGTGCTTTCTACGCCGAGCTGTTTCCAACCGCGGTACGCGGGACAGGACAAGGCTTCTGCTACAATCTCGGGCGCGGCGTCGGCGCGCTCTTTCCGGCGCTGGTGGGCATTCTGAGTGCGAAGCTCCCACTCGGAACCGCCATCGGCGTCTATACCGCCGGCGCCTATGGACTCGCCATTGTCGCGTTGCTTTTCCTGCCGGAAACGAAGGGCCGGCCCATCGCCGCCGATGGCGGCGTCAATCCAATCACCGGCATCGACATCGCCGTGCTGGCGCCCGCTACCGGTAACTGATGCCATGCCACAGGGACAGATCACGGAGACGCATTTGTGCGCGGCCGCAACATTCGATCCGCACCCCGCACAGACCGAAAATGAGAACTATGCCATGTCCACGGATGTGCAGCCAACCAACGCGAATTATGCCGTCAAAAACGTCGAGACGGTTGTGGCCTCAAGGGACGTTCAAGCGCGCATTTTCACGCTCGCTGTCGGCGAGGTTATCCCTTGGCATTTCCACAGTGAGACCACGGACCATTATTTCGTACTAAGCGGCACGTTAACCGTCGAGACGCGTGCGCCTGGGGGTGAACGTACCCTCGGCGTCGGCGAGCGTTATCATTTAGCACCAGGAAACGCCCACGCGGTTTCAAATCATGGAGCAACAGATTGTCGTTTTTTGCTTCTCCAGGGCGTTGGCAGATACGATTGGATTAAAGCCTAACGGGGGCACATGGCATCCCGGCGGCTCTTGCGCCGCCGGTGCATCGCAAGGAGAAACGCATGCCGGCTTCCCCGGAAACGCAGATCGATCTCGATCGAGCGAAACTGAGCCCGCAGAAGAACATGGTCCGGAAATTCTACAAGGAGATGTGGGACCGTGGGGACACACGCCTTATTCCCGAAATCTTCCACGAAAATTTCACGTTTCGCGGCTCCTTGGGCCCGGTTCTGATTGGTCATACCCGGTTCGCGGACTATGTGCGCTGGGTGACGGATACGCTCGAAGACTACACATCCGATGTCCTCGCTCTGATTGAAGAAGACACTTGGGTCGCTGGAAAGCTGAGGTTCCACGGTCGTCATCGCAAGCCCCTCTTCGGCTGTGCGCCGACGGGCAAGCATGTGTGGTGGAGCGGCGCGGCCATCTTCACTTTCGATGGCGAGAAGGTTGATGACTTATGGGTGCTCGGGGATATCTACGGGCTTGTCGGACGCATGGACGCGGGCCCGGTGCAGAAATTGGAATTCGCCGTCGCCTTCTGACCGATGAAGCATTCGACGACGTGAAAGAACGTCGCCGATGAGGAACATCGTCTTTATTGCTGCGATGCACCCTCTGCGTCCGAGTTGGGTCAATCGCTACCGATGCAATTGATCTTACCTACCGGCTCATGTCCGCTTCGCTCCGAAAGCGACCCATTGCAATGCGACAGCGAGTTGACGCGATGTGCCCGCCTCTGACGTCGATTGCCAGTCCGACGAGTCCCTATTGCTCCAATCCTTCAGTCGCAAATACCCCGCGCCGATCAAATCTGGGTGTCTGACTTACCATTAGAGCGGACATTCCCGGTCGACACCCAAAAAGATCAATCGATGCGTACCTTGGCAAAAGCAGCCTCCATAATCTCGGCGGCCCTCGCATCAGTGTTGGTGAATAGGTGACCGTAGACCCGCAGCGTGATGGCGGCCGAGGCGTGTCCGAGCCGCCGGCTGATCGTCAAAATGTCCATGCCGGCGGCGATCAACTGCGAAACGTGGGTGTGTCGCAACGCATGTAGCGTGCAATCGATTTTAAGATCGGCGACTGCCAAGCTGAATTTTTGAGTGAGCCAGTGGGGTGCGCGGGTCGAGCCGTCCCACCTTGCAAAAACGAGCGCCTCGTCCGGTGCTTTTCCTATGCCTAGCGACAGTCGGCGCTCTTGCTGACGGGTGTGGTGTTTCCGAAGTTCGGCCAGCAGCCAGGGTGAAATAGAAACATTGCGGCGGCTGTTTTTTGTTTTTGGCGATTTGAAACGCAGGCCACCTTTTTTTGTCTGTTCGACGGAGTGCTCGATACGCACCCGCGAAGCTTTCCAGTCGACATCCTTCCACCGCAGGGCGAGAACTTCGCCGCGACGGCAGCCTGTGCCAAGAAGGAATGAAACGATCGGCCTGAGCGTGCGCCCGTTGAGGTGTCGCAGCACGGATCCGATCTGATCCTCGCTCAATATCGTAAGTTCGGCCTCGGGGACCTTGGGCGGATTGACGACTGAGGCGACATTTTGCGAAACGATGCCCCACGTCACCGCGTGGCCGAGCGCCCGGTGCAGGAGGCGATGCACATGGCCGACCGTGCGCGGCGCGAGCGCCCGGCCGCCTTTCCCGCCTTCGCGCAACAATTTGGCGTAAAGCTCGTTGAGGTTGACCGGCCGCAGTTTTTGGATGCGAACGTTGCCCAGGTGCGGCTTGACGTAGAGCGCGATCAATTCGCGGTACCGTTCGATTGTCTTGCCTTCGACGTTGTTGGCCGCCCAATCACGATCCCAACGGTCGAGGAATTCGCCGAGTGTAGCTTTGCTCGGATCGACGCCAGTGCCGGCAGCGTTCTCTGAGAGGAGCCGCGCCAGTTCGGTTTCGGCGTCACGCTTTGAGCCTTTGAAACTCTGATATCGAATTCGGCGCTTGCAAGTGAGGGGATCTGTGCCGAGATCGAATTTTAACTCCCATGATTTTTCGCCTCGTCTACGGAGGTGCCCCTTCATTTCTGATTCCCTTCATTCAATTTGACCTGAAATGCCTTTTCGAGTTCTCGTAGCCCTGCGCTGACGTTGAAAATCAAAAGCCGATTTACCGGTTTAATCACGTCCGCAAATCGCTCTTTGGCGTCTGGCCATTTCATCGGTACGTCCGTCAGATAACCCCAACCAAGACCGCGATCACTGATACCCCGAATAGATTTTTTTGCTGGCGACCAACTGGCCGACATGAATTCCGTCGGCAGAAAAAAATAAAAATCGTCGGCGTTCAGCTTTTTCCTCATTTCATTGAAGTCAGGAAATATCCTGCGGCTCCAGTATGCGCGCACAATTTTTACGATTATCGAGGGGTCGATGCCGAATTCCGAAAGCTCCAGACAAAACCACCACTGATAAATTTCATTTCGCCCATAGGCTATTTTTCGTCCGCGTCCGGGATTCACTCCCAAAGGAACGCCCAATCGCTTGAAATGTTTTAAACGACCGCGGAACGCGCCGGCCTGCGGTTTGCCACTCGCCCGATACATGTTTGCAAGTAGGGTCTCGGCCTCTGCGTAACTCAACATCGCAATGTCCTTGAGTGCTTTTTAGCCCCTACCAGCTTCGTTGAGGCCTGGCAAGCGTTAGTGTGCACTTGCGTTCATGATTAGCTGCGGTTAGTGTGAGTTTGCACTACCGAGTCCCAACTTCGGGAGAGCCCCTGTGAAGGAAAAGCCTGAACGCGTCGTCTACGAGGTGCCTGAGGCGGGCGCGATGCTCGGGCTTAGCCGTAATGCGTCATACGAGGCCGTTGCGCGCGGTGAGATCCCATCGATCAGGATTGGCAAATTGATCAGAGTGCCGAAGGTCGCCTTCGATCGCATGCTCGACATGGCCGGCAGCGCCAAAACTGCCAGACAGAAGTGAAAGGGGCCGTAGCCGTTGAATCTCGCCCGCGGGAGTCAGGAACATGCGGCCTAGTCAGAATTGCCGCGAATGCGGAAACTCTTTTTCCGCCCAGCGCGCCACCAGTGAATTCTGCAGCACGAATTGCAGAACGCAGTTTCACAATCGCCGGGCGCTTCGCGGCGCGCAGCTCTACGATCTGATCATGACCATGCGCTACGACCGCGCCGCCGGCGCATGGTCGATGCTGTGCAGAATGGCGGCGTCATTCAAGATCGAAGATGATCGCGAGCGGCCAGGACGACGATCGTGGGACAAAGTCGCCAAAGTCCGAGATCGAAATGCGCATCTGAGTGCGGCGACTGTGGGCATCAATATAGTGGGAGTTAAATTTCGAGAGTTTGGCGAGGCATGATGTCGAGCTCCTTGCTGCCTCCGGATGTTGCGGACAGATTTCGAACATTCGCCAACTCGGTACACGTGGCGGCCCTCTCCGAAAAGCCCGCTGCGTTCGAAATTTGCGCCCGTTATGCGTTCGGACTAGTCGGTCCGAGCGTTTCTCAAGCGGAAATCGTCGACAGGCTTTACGCCACCGCACAGGCCGCGGGCATTGTGGCTCGGCTCGGTGAAGAGTCGGTACAGGAAATGCTAAAACGAGCCCTAGCATCACCGATTGATAGCGACGATAGTCAAATCGATCTCGAGGACGGGGAGACGCGATCTCCCGAATTTAGCGACGAAGCGTTAGCTTTGCGCTTTGCGGAGATGCATGCCGATCGACTTCGGTACGTAGCAGCCTGGAACCGCTGGCTCACTTGGGAGGGCACTCGATGGCGTTTTGACGAGACGCTGTATGTTGTCAACCTTGCGCGACGGATTTGCCGAGAGGCGTCGGCGGCGTGCGATAAGCCGAAAGTGGCGGTCTCGATTGCCAGCCGGAAGACAAGCATAGCCGTTGAGGGCCTTGCCAGGGCGGATCGTCGTCTCGCCGCGACTGTCGAACAATGGGATGTCGATCAGTGGCTGCTGAACACGCCTGGAGGCGTAGTGGATTTACGCAGCGGGGTAATGCGTCCGCCGCGCTCCATAAACTATATGACGAAAATTACAGGCGTCGCGCCGGATGAGCGCTGCCCCATTCCGATATGGCTTCGCTTCTTGGAGCGCATAACAAGGGCCGACGCCGCATTGATCGAATTCTTACGCCGCGTTTGCGGATATGCGCTAACCGGGTCAGTGTCAGAGCACGCTCTGTTTTTCCTGTATGGCACGGGCGCCAACGGAAAAAGTACTTTCCTGAATGCGATCACCGGATGTGCCGGCGATTATCACCGCACAAGTCCGATCGAGACTTTCACGGCGTCCGCGACCGAACGTCATCCGACCGATTTGGCCGCGCTGCGCGGCGCACGAATGGTGACGGCGGTCGAGACCGAGGAAGGCCGCCGTTGGGCGGAATCTAAGATCAAATCTCTGACCGGCGGAGATCGAATCGCGGCGCGTTTCATGCGCCAAGACTTTTTTGAATTCACACCGAACTTCAAGTTGATCATCGCGGGAAATCACAAACCCGGACTTCGTTCCGTTGATGAGGCGATACGCCGGCGCTTTTATTTGTTGCCGTTCACTGTGACCATTCCTTTGGAAGAACGAGACGAGACACTTGCCGATCAGCTCAAGGTCGAATGGCCTGGCATTCTTGCGTGGGCGATCGTGGGTTGCGCAGATTGGTTACAGCGCGGGCTCGCACCGCCGACCGCTGTGCAGGCAGCGACGGCGGCATATCTTGAAGCTGAAGACGCGCTCGCCGCGTGGATTGAAGACGTCGCGGAACGAGACAGCAGCGCTTTTGAAACCTCCACCGTTTTGTTTCGCTCGTGGAAATCGTGGGCCGATCGATCCGGCGAATATGTCGGCTCTCTGAAAAAGTTTTCCCAGCGGCTCGAGGACCGGGGGGGCAGCATCGGCGTTCGAAAAGGTCGAGGCGGGCAGGGAGCGCGTGGCTTCTTCGGTTTGCGACTGCTCACCGCTGCGACGCTTGGAGTTTCGGAAGACGAGGTCGCATTATGACTGGAACGCACACCGGCTTAGCGTCTCTCACGAAAACGAATGCACGGGCTTCTTATGGCCTCCGTCTAGACGATAAACGTTGCGATCAGGCCTCTGACACATCCGGCAGGAGAAACGGTTCCTCCGTTACGCGCGTGCGCGTGTGCGCGCGCGATACCGTACTAACCGAACGTCGCGCCGGATGTGTCAGTGCAGGCGATCGTACGAACGCCAACGTTCCTTGGATGTTTTTGGCACGTTTCTAAAAGGGCCAAAATTTCAATGTGTTGCGCGGATATCATGACGGTCCGTCATAATATCGATGGCCGCGCGGTTCACGTTGAGAGAAAGGTTGGGGGTCCTTCCCCCACCCCCCTCGGGTTGGGGGTAACGCGCCAGCGCAAGAAATTACCCAATCCACTGAATCGCAAGAGGATTCGCTTTCGGTTCACGTCGGAAATCGCGACCGAAAATCTGAGTCGCGTGAGTCACTTGGGGTGCCCATGCGGAAACAGGCCACAATACCCGAGCCAGGGGATTCGCTTTCGCCGGCAGAGGATTCGCTTTCGTCTCACCGACTGTACGCAACCCGGTGAGGCCGGCGACGTAACTGGAAATGCTTCCGGGTCCTTCCTGAACAATCTGGCCAGAACGGGGAACGCGCCAGCCCGCCCCCTGACTAGCGATCAATGCGCTCTAGGGGGACTCAGCATTCCCGAGTGCATTTTTCGCCGACGTGAAACGGCCGCTCCGGCAACGCGCAGACTCGCTGGTGAATCGACCGGACAATTTCGAGTGAAAAGAATCCCGAATGTACCGACGCTCCCAGGGACTGATCTTTGACTCATCAGCGCCAATGCGCTCTGCGGCGTCGTGGTGGGGGGACTCAGTCAACTCGACGACTCGACGCTGAGGGGACTCAGTCCACTTCGAACAGTATCGCGCTTTTGCGAGCGATGGGAGGAGATAGGTTGTGGTACCTCCGAATGGGGAACCGCGGACTCACTAAGGAATTGCGATTCAGTGACAGCGATGAGTTGGTGTCCAGTCGAGAAAGGCACATTTCACTGGATTGGTTCCGATAAGGGGCATTATCGGAAACAAATCCACTGCCCGTATTCTCAAAAAAAGTGTTCAAACGATCGCGCGCGATCCGACTCAGTATTCAGGGCAATCCCTCTGCGGAGGATTTGCGACTAAAGCAGAGCGGTCGCCAGGACGAGATTTTGGTGATCGCAAAGCTACCGCAGGCCTTTGAGTTGGCGCGCCAGCGTCGGTCCGACCAATTGCGACAAATTCTGCAGCAGCGCCGCGCCCTCGCTGGATTCCGTTTCCAGAAGCTGCTTGAAGTGCGCTTGCAACGGGGCCTTGGAAAATATCGGTATGTGCACATCGCCTCGAGCAGGCAGCGTCCACTCACGAGGGTTGTCGACGAGGTAGCGCAGCAGCGCTATCTCGGCGTCCAAGGCCTTCGCACGGCTCCTGGTCAGATTGTTCATTTGGGTGATGTGATCTTGAGGCGCGTCCTTCGGCGTCGGCGCCCAGGCAGTCTGCATCTTTGCAAATGCCGCGGCGGTTTCCGATGCCACAGACAGGCGAACCGACGCCTCGACGGCTGAAGAGTTTGAGCTGAGCGAAACCGCAGACCGGCAATACAGCAAGGCCTCGAGCGCCGGCATGCGATGCAGAGCTGTCAACCCGCTGACAAAGGTCGCGGCAATCGTCCTGATGTTTTCGGATTGCGGCGGCGAGACATCCTGCCATCCCGAGCCGGACCGACGCGCCAGAAAGCTTTGATCGAGCTTGAGGACCTGCTCAGGCGTTCGCAGGATGCTTTGGCCCGGCCGTGACTCGTCCGGCATGACTTCGCTGTCAAGCAGCACCCGCGCGGCCAAGTCCCAGCTCGTGAGATCAGCTTGCTTGATCCGCTTCTGCCTCTCCGCCTGCTCGATCTTCATCCTTTCCTGCTCGACCCTTAGCCTCGCCTGCTCAGTCCTAATTCTTTCCTGGGCTTCCATGAATTCAATCGCCCTCTGTAGCGCGACGAGGCAAATCGCGACCACCGCGATGCCGCACACGATCCTTATAACAAGTCGGCGCATTGGCGAAGACCGTCGCCGGACGGCCGGTGATCCCTCCGCGTCGCGCAACAGCCCGCGCAGATGGGCCGCCGCTCGTTTTTGATCGAGCGCCTCAATTGCGGGTCCGGCATTCGAAGCTTTGGTCGCATTCATACGCAAGACCCATTGCAAGTCTTTAGCAGCGACATCTCTGAGGGAATTTCAGCCCAATCGTCGCTCCGATATGCAGGCGCGGCCTTCACGCAAGCTGAGGCAGATGCCGGACTGCAGATTCATTCGCCGCTGGCGCGTTCCCGCGCCATAAACACCACTGCGAGGTTATCAAAACGTCTGCCCGCCAACAATCGCGCGCAACCACGCGTGCGGCGGTCGACGTAGATGCGGCGACCGACAAAACGGCGAGAGCCTTTGGCACGAAGAATATGTGGCATCCGATCGACCGGGTCTCATTTCCAACCCGGAAGGAGAGGGTTACGCCCGAGCGGGCTCCATTAAATTTTCGCAAGCCGCAAGCTCCCGGGTAGCACCGCGCCTTGCGAGTGACACGTAAACTGTGGTTTGCTGGTTGGTTAGCCGGGCGGAACAGGTCGCGTTGCGGACATTGCAGGAGCAGGCGGGCGTCGCCGAGCACGAAAGCCATGTCGAACGAATATTATCTGGTCCCGTTTGGCAGAGAGCCTGGCGGCTATTTCGATGTATTGGGCCTTCCGCCCAACGCTCCGGACAAGGACGTTGGGAAACGCAGCAATGAGTATATCCAGAGCCACAAGAACGAAGCGAAGAAGCAATGCGCGGCGCTGGCTGAGAGGCAAAAGAAAAACGAGATCACCCAGGAAGAATGCGAGGCGGAGATCGGCGTGATCAAGGCGGCGTTGGAAAAGCACCTGACCGAACTCAACAAGCTGAAAGAAATCTACACCGCCGCGCTGGCTCAGGCGCGAAAGCTCAAACAAGGCGGCTATGAGGCGGAGCCCCCCGGCTGGGTCGAGATGGCCAGCGGCCTGGACGGCGATCCCGATAAACTTTGGGAGCTGCTGTCCAAGCGACGGTCCCTGCCGCGCGTGAGCGAGGACCTTCTGCTGCGGATAGAGCAGCGCTGGGTCAACACCGGCGAGGCGCTGCCCTCGGGGCGGGGCTACGCCGCCCCTCAGGCGCAGCCGCAGCAGCGGCAACCGTTGCATTGCGCCGACGGTGTCGACTTCCCGGACTTACCGTCGGGCCAGGCCGGGCAAGGCCCGCCGGCGAACCTTGCCGCCGTCTCGCGCCTCATCACGGAGCGCGATCTGATCCGACTGTTGTGGGCCGACAAGCTTTGGGCCCGGCTCTCGGGCACCAACCGCGACTATTGGCAGTGCCAGCTGCAGGCCTGGCTAACCGAGATCGAACAGATCGGCCCGCACTTCCGCCATCGCGCCGAGAGCGGCGCCGTGCAATCGAACCGCGATTATCCGCACCTCAGCGAGCCGCGACAGCTGACGATCGATCATCTTGAGGAAGACCCGGCCGACGACGCCGTGCAGGATGTCGGCCGCCGCCGCCCGGCTTCCGAACAAGCATTCGACCTGCAGAAGTTCCTGGAGAGTATGGAGCCTGCCGAGCTTGGCAGATTCCTGGCCAGTCTCGGCGGCGGCAGCGAGAACTCCGGCAACGACGCTCGTCCGCCCGCTCCCGGCGGTAAGCCGGACGGAAGGTTTTAGCACGCCATGGCGGAGACCAAGTTGGAAATTGAGCCCGCGCCTGTGCCGCAGTCCGATGCGCAGCAAGGCGACGGCTATGCCCAGATCGTCAAGGCCGTCCAGGACGGCAACAGCCAGACCATGTTCATGCGTCAGCAGGTTGGTCAGCTGTTCACCGCGGTAAGCCAGCTCTACGACGCGGTCAAGGCGCAATGCGTGCAGCTGCGCGACAGCGACGCCGCCGTCGTGCACGAATTGCAGAAGTTTCAGACCGGCGGTCCGCAGCGTGTGATGGCCGGCGTGTACGCCAAGCTGTTCCGCGACCTGCTCAAGCCGATGAACGAGCTCGACGACCTGGTTGCCGTGGCGGCAAATGCCAAGGGTGCCGCGTCAGGGGAGTCCTGGCTGCACGCGCTGCAGGTCACGCGCGATCAGTTTGAAAAAGTGCTCCGCGAGTGGGGCTGCGTGCCGGTCGAGATCAATATCGGCCAGCAGGAGTTCGACCCGGAGGTTCACGAAGCTGTCGTGCGCACAGACCCGACGCCGCCATCGCACAGCAACTGCATTACCGCAGTTCGCCGGCGCGGCTGGATATTCGGCACCATGCTGTTGCAGCATCCGCTGGTCGTAGTCGACTAGACCTTATCCTTAGCATCGCCACGAGGGAGCGCGATCATGGCAGTGATTGGGATTGATCTTGGAACCACTTATTCGGCCGCCGCGCGCTGCGTCAACGGCGTTCCCGAGATCATCAATCTTGAAGGGCGGTCCACTTTGCCGTCGGTCGTCGGCCTGCAAAAGAACGGCAAGATTGCGATCGGCTGGACCGCCAAACGCAACCAGGCGAGGTTTCCGACCAACACCATCGTCGAGGTCAAGCGCAAGATGGGCGGGACGGAGGATATCCGGCTCGGCGACCGCACCTTCAAGGCGCCGGACATTTCCGCCATGATCCTCGATCAGATCAAGAAGCTTGCCGAAAGCGATCTGGGTGAACCGGTGACGGGCGCGGTGATATCCTGCCCGGCCTATTTCATGGATCCGGCGCGCGCCGCCACCAAACAGGCGGCCGAAATCGCCGGGCTGAAGGTCCTCTCAATCATCAACGAGCCGACCGCCGCGGCCTATGCCTACGGCGTGCGCGAGGGCGCCGACGAGAAGGAAAAGCTGTTTGTCATCTACGATCTTGGCGGCGGCACGTTCGACATCACAGTGATCAAGATGATTTCTGGCCAGATCGAGGTGATCGGCACCGGCGGTGATCCGCAGCTTGGCGGCGGCAATTTTGACGACAAGATCGTCGAATGGGTCATCGCCGGGGTAAAAGCGAAAAATCCCGAGTATGCCGCGACCCTCACCGACGAGAAGCTCCGTGCCCTGCAGATGCGCCTAAAGCTCTACGCCGAAGAAGGCAAAATCGCGCTATGCAACATGCAAGGCGACGACCCCGCGCACCAGTTTCAGATCGCGGCCGTCGATACGTTCCAGAACCGGCCGATCGTTTTCAACGAAGCCCTGACGCGCAGACATTTCGATGCGATGATCAAGGATCTGCTCGAGAATTCCTTGAAGTGGGTCGACGAGGCGCTGAAAGTGCCTAAGAGCGATAAGCACAACTACACCGAAAACGACATCACAGCGGTCCTTCTGGTCGGTGGCAGTACGCGTATACCCTACGTCCGCAAGGTTCTGGAGCTGCGTTTCCCGAATACGCCGATCTGGGGACAGGACCGCGGCATCAACCCGGACGAGATTGTCGCGATGGGCGCGAGCCTCGCGGCGGCGGATGCCGATCTCACTGGCACGGAGGCCGGTCCCGGCATCGGGCTGATCGACGTCACCGGCCACTCACTTAGCGTCGCGGTCTACAGCGACCGGCTGCAGAAAGAGACTCTCCAGGCGATCATCGCCAAAGAGACCCCCATCCCCTGCAATGCCGAGCACCAGTTTTTCTCCTCAGGCAAGCGCGCCACGCGCAGCCGTATCAAGGTGTACCAAGGCGAGGGCAACGACATCGATCCGCAACACAACGCCATGATCGGGCAATTCGACATCGAGATTCCGCCAATCGAGGAGCAGACGCCGCTCAAGGTCGGACTGGACCTCGATTCGAACGGCATCCTGATCGCGTATGCAACCGACATGAAGACCGGCCAGAAGGTATCGTGCAAGATTGACTATGCTGACACCACCAAGATCAAGCCTGAGGAACTCGAGCGAAAAAAGGCACAATTGCAGGCGCAACTCACCGCGGTGATCAATCAGTCGGCCAATCCGCTAGCGGAGGACGCAGCGGTGTCGCAAAGCGGCGCGCCGCCGGCGGCGGCGACAGTTCCACCGCTTGGCGGCTTTACGGTGCAGCCGCCCCCGCCGCCGCCGGGGTCGCAGGCTGACCCGGCCAGCATGATGAATCCGATCCTGCGGATGCTGTACACCAAAGCGGTCAACAGCTTCATGCAGGTCCCGGCCGACCGGCAAGGATCGCTCGTGCAATTGGTGACACAGATAGAGACTGCAGCGAGAGCCGGCGACCGTCAGAAGCTCGACGGATATCTGCCGGAACTGACCAAGCTTCTGGAAGGCGTGAATTAGAGCGGCGGCCGATGACCAACTCGCTTGTCCGTTCCGACATCGACGGCGATCTGTTTCATTGTGCAGACGAACCGCCCGGGCATTACGCCAAGGCGTTGTCGACCGCGGTGGCGTGGCACGTCTTCGAGCCGCGGGACCTGCAAGAGGCGGCCGGCACAGTCGTACAGTCGGTCGTCACTGATCTGAACGAGAACCGCCATTGGATCCACTATCGTGCGGACGTCGAGCCGTTGGAACTCCTGCAATTGCGGGAGCTGGTTCAGTCGAACGGACCGCTGAGCCTTTGGCGGGCCGCGAAACTTGCATTGGAGCTGAGCAAACAGCTCAAACTCCTGCACGATGCCGACATCTATCAGCTCTTGATCCATCCCGGCCGCGTCGCTCGCCTGAAGAATCAGCTGGTGCTCATGCCGACGCTGGCCGGCGTTCTGGCACCGCTATCGCAGGTCTTGCCATATCCTCACGAAGGCTGGCTGCATTACATCGCGCCGGAAGTGCTGCGCACGCGCGGTATGCAAAAAAACCTCCTCGCCGCCGGCGATGTCTACGCGCTCGGCCGCGTGCTGGAGGCGATGTGCGTCACCGCGCCGGCGGACGCCGGCGTGAACGAGCCGTTCGAACTGGCGCGTCGCCGCGTCGAGCTGTCGGACCGCGACGCCTTCGGCGAATGGTCCGCATCCTTTGCTCCGCTGGCAGGCATCATAAGGACCATGTGTGCGCCGCCGCCGGCCGACCGGATGTCGCTCGACAGCGTCATACGAAGCCTCGAGGAACTGGTCGAGAAGCAGGCCCCGGAACTCGTCTTTGCCGGCTTCCGCCCGCGGCAACAGCTAGACGCGGCGCGGGACTGCTACCGCGACTTCAGCGAGGCTTACGACGAGCGGCTGTTCGGCATCAGCGCGCGGAGCCTCCATCTGATGGCCGCCGATCTCGCTTTGCTGCAATCGCCGCCCGATTGCAATGCCGCGGTTCATGAACTGCAGCAGGCCGAATCGCTCAACGAGTACGAGGTTGATACCCAATACCGGCTCGGCCGTGCCTATGCGCTGTGGAGTGCCTTGCCGCAGCACCTCAAGCACAGCTCCGATGCCTACCGGCGCGCGGCCCGCCTGTCCGGCTGGAAGTCGGCGATCATCGAGGAATGGATTCCGGTCCTACGCAACGACGGCCCGAGCTCGGCGCTGCAATACACCGACGATATTCCGTTCGACCTGTGGCCAGCCGCCCTGGTCGAATTGCGCGCCCGGAGCCTCGTGGCGCTGGGCGACAACGAGATTGCGTGGGATGAGATGGCGCTGAGCTTGCGGCGTCTGGGCTTTCATCAGGGTCTGTTCGAACTAGCCCAGCAGGTCGCGAAGGACTTGCCGCCGGCGACGTTGATGAGGTGGATGAAGGCGTCCGAAGAACGGCAAGGTCTCGAGCTGGCGCAAGCCATCGTTTGGCACTTCAACGGCAATCCCGACATGGCGCAACGCCTCCTCGACCACGCCAAGGGCGATGCGGCGGTGAGGGTGTAGGCGATGTCCAGCTGGCTCGAGCGCCGCCGCATCAGCAAGAACGAATCGACCTACTGCGAGCTTGTGACGCAGGGCCAGCTCGCCGCGGCAATTGAATTTTACGAGCGGAGCCTCGCCGCAAATGCAGCGGAAGTGGGCAAGCCGTTGCGCGCGCTTTATCACTTGTCGCGGTGGATCGCGGAGCCCAATGCGGACAATTTCATTCGGCTTTGGGATCTTGCATCCGCGGCCGACAAGACCAGCCAGGTCGCCCGCGCCGGCGCCCTCGTTCAGCGACTGAGCCGGCAGCTTCGACTGGCCGAGATACTGCATCGCAGAGACGGCGCGCGCCTCGACGAACAGCCGGGCACGCCCGCCGATGAGCCAGACGCGCAATCGGTGGCGATCGAGCGTCTGGCTGCTGCAATCCTGGAGTGCGGGCGCATGGGCGCGGGCACACGCCCGGTGGAAAGCGCCGACGCGGCCGAGGTCGATCTTGCACGCCGCGTCCTCGGCATCCTGCCGGCGCACGACGCGTTGCCGGCTCCTTCGGTGGCTCATGCCCGTCTGCTGGTCTGGGCGCGGCTGACGGTGGGTCAACCGGAGCGGCTTTACCAGGATGAGCCGGCGATCGCGGTGCTGGCGGAGGAGGAGAAACAGGCGGTCCGGCTCGCCGCAGTCCTGCTCTCGGGCAAGCTCGCGGTCGCCGGGGGCGATATGAAGAATGCGCTCGCTGCACTCGGCTTGGTCGGCGAATTGGGCGGATCGAAGCGACGTGATGCGGCGGTGATCGATTGGGGCGTCAATGCGTTCGAGCACAACAGCGCAGCGGCGATCAAATGGTTCTCGTCGCAATCCGGCGCCGATGCCGGCGCTGCGCGGACGCTCATCGGGTTCGCGCTCAGCCTGGCCTCCTTCAGGAACGGGCGGCTCGCCGAGGGTAGGGAGTTGTTGGCGAGGCTCGACGGCAGCGCGACGCCGCTGCCGGCTAGCGTCGCCGGTGAGGACCTACACTGGCAATCGTGCGTTTTGAACGCGCTGTCCCATGTGGCAGCGACACGGGAATGGCCCGGGCCAGGCAGTGACGCGGCTGACGGAGGCGGAGACAGCAGGACCGATGGCGTTCACGGGTATCTGGCGAAGCTGGGTCTCTCCGCCGACGCTCCAAGCAATGTCCGCGATGAGCATGAGCGACAATACCGCGAACAGCTGCGCGCCGATTACAAGGCGAGAGACGACGCCCTGCTCGAGCGGCGTTCAAAGGGGAAAATCTCGAAAAGCCAGTACCAGGAGCAAAAGGAAACGTTGCTGGCCGATCTGCGCCACGAAGAGCGCCAAGTCACGGAACTGAAAAATGACTATGCGGAACGTAAGACCCGGGAGCCGGCCAGGGGCGGTATTGCGGCCGCGCCTCGCGAATCGTCAAAGGATCAGGAGATCAAAGCGAAGAACCGTACGCTTTGGACCGCCGCAAGGCTTAACATCGCGTCATCACTCGACCGATTGGCCAATGCTCCGGCACAGTGGTCGTGGTGGGCGCCGCTGCTCACTGGGCTGATCGCGTATACCGATCACAACGTCACGCTTAGTCTCGACGAGATCGCCCGCTTCGCCGCCGCCATCGAGCATGTGGAAAGCGCCACCGCCCGGACGCGTCTGCGCGAGATCGAGGCGTCGCTGATTTCCAGGGCCAACGCCGTCGAACAGGCCTCGCTGCTGATCAGAGAGAAGCGCTACAACGAACTGAGCCAATTCAACGCATCGGTGTTCAGCCATTTCGCCGACAGCATTTCGGCGCCGGTTCGCGCCGCTGTTCACATGACGTTGTGGAATGCCGATCCGGCCTACGATCCGCTTCCTGAACTGCTGCGCATTCCCGTTCAGCCGGCCGACGAGGCGTTGATCGGCGGGTGCATCAGCGAAGTCAGGCTGGCTCACGCCATGGGCCAGCTTGCGCAATGCCTCGGAGCGCAATCGCCGGCTGCGCCGCCGGCATGGGAGCAATTTGAAAGCGCAGGCAGCGAAGGCGCGAGCCTCGCCGGTCTCGCTGCGGCGCTTTTTCAAATTCGCGATGGCAAGTTGGACGCCGCCACCGCAGACCTGTCGCGGATCGCGGAGGAGAGCCATGATCCTCTTGTCGTCTACACCCGCTTCTACGTGGCCTGGCGGCAGGGCGACGGCGGCCGATGCCTGGCGCAGCTCAGCAAGACCAACAACGACAATCCGTTCCTGCGCCGCCAGCACCCCGCTGCGGTGATCGCCGCGCGGGCGCTCTCGGTGCTGGAAGCTCTCAAGCACGACCGCCTCGACGAAGCGGTGGCGGTACTGAAGGCCGCGGCCAACAACGACCTTGGCGATCCGGCTTTGCTGACGATGTTGGTGAGCATCGTGCCCTGGCTGATGCAGCACCAGATGACGCTCGCGGCGCGCAAGCTGCTGCACGGCATCCGCGAGGAATTGCCGCCGGACGCGGCGGCCGCCGCCGACCACAGGCTCTATCCACTGCGTTGGGCGTGCCTGGCATTCGAGCCGTTGCTCACCGCCCAGCTTGGACAATACAGCGCCTGCATGGCGACCGCCGACCGCGTCATCGCCGCTGCGCTGCCGCAACGCGTCGCCTTCGGAGAATCCGAAGCCGACGCGCAGATGCTGGCATGGTGTAAGCTTTTCCGCATCGAGGCCGAGCTTGGCTTGAGCACCACGATGCCGACAGACGAGATGAAGCTGCGCTGGCGATCTTTGCAGCGGGCGCTGGAGGACCGCGCCGGCGAACTGTCCCGGCTCGAGCCGGTGCGACCCTATGCGCTGCTGATTTCCGGCCTGTTGTCGGCGCTCTCGACCGACATGATCGTCGACCAGACTACGTTACGGGGACTGGCCGCGGCGCAGCGCGAGCTCGATCTCGGCCAGCACGCGTCGTTCCTAGAGCGCGCGATCGGCAAATCGCAATCGCGCCACGGCGTGCTTGCGGCATTCTGGGACGCGCTGCGCCAAGGCAATCTCACGCGCGGCCGCCAAATCTATCGCCAGGAGCTGCTACCCATCTTCGGCGAGCGCATTCCTTCCATGGTGCAATTGGCCATGCTCGTGGCCGACTGGGGCGCCGATGCCGCGACCACGGAGGAGCTGATGCAGCGTCTCGATCTGCTTCACTACGAGGCGGCCGATCTCCCGGCCGACGTCGTCGCCAAGTTCCGCAGCTATATCGCCGACGGCGAAAAGATTCGCGAGATAACCAGATTGCTGCGCGAGCAGCGGTTCGATGCGCTCATCGAGCTGATCGAGAAGGCGAGGTGGACCGACATGCAGCCCGGCGCGATGCCGGTGGCGGTCGCGCTGACGGAACTCTACGCCTTCTTCAAGACCAAGAATACCGAAGAAACGGCGCGGTTCGCGACCGATATCGCCAACGCGCGCAACATCGCCGAATGGGTGCGCGACGACGGCGCGTTGCTGCTGGGATATGTCTCGTTCGGCAAGCGCGAATTTCCGCAAGCCTCCGCCGCGTTTGAAAAAATCAGTGGCGACACGCTGCTCGGGCATAATATCGATCACTACTGGGCGGCGGCGCAGTTCAACGAAGGGCTTCAGCTTCTCGAAGTCGACAACAAGGACAAGGCATTCCGGGCCTTCGATCGCTCGCTACGCCAGCGTTCGGGAACGGCGAAAATCTCGAATCTGACACCGCTGTTCATCCACTTCGGGCTCAAAGGCCTCGAAGCGGGGGCCGGATCGAGGGCGCGGCAGGCCTTCGAGCTCGCCACCTATAGCGTTCGCGAAGCTGAGCCCTCGGCGCAAGTCGCATTCAACGAACTGGTGGCGGAACTCGGCGAACTCCTGTGCCGCGCGCTCACGGACGAGGATGTCAGGAGCGTGCCGCCCGGAGACGAGTTTCTCGAACTCCTTAGCGTGGCGGAGCTTCTGCCGGAGCAAGAAACCGTGGTGGCGGCCATGCTGTACAGGACGCTGCACATCCTGGCGATTTGCCAGGAATTGCGGCGGCAGTGGCGGTTGCCGGCCGCCAAACGCATGAAACCGCCGCAGCTGGCGAAGTTCCTGCACGAGCAGATCGCGGCGCTCGAAAAGCTTGTGCCGCAACTCAAACAGCATGATCCGATGGTCGGCGTGCTCAAAGGCGTGGTGGATCTGCTCCTAATCGGCGGCAGCAAGACCACCACGGTGCTCGATGAGCTCGATGGAGCTCTCCGTCTCGGCGTGCAGTCGCAGAAACTCGCCGAACTCTTGAGCGATCAGCGCGAGCTGATCAAGAACGCATTGGCCAAAAAAACTGGAGGCATGAACCTGCTCGACGCCTATCTGGCGAGCGGCGAAGTGCCGTCGAGCCTGGCTGAGGATCTGAACAACGACGACACCTTGTCCGAGCTTTATCGGCTCGATCGCGGCTATGTACCGGCCGACATCCGCGCCGAGCCGAAGCAATCGGACCTTGAAACGCTGCTCGCCCGTTTCAAGGCGCTGCAAATCTACGCGGAATCCGAGGCGGTCAAATCCAATCCGAAGTTTAGCAAGCTTGGCGAACGATTGAAGGAGCAGATCGGCGAGATTACGACAGCGAAGGATCAGCTGTTGGAGGTCGAAAAGGACATGATGCAGGAACTCGCCGCCTTTTTGCGTGCGCAGACTATAGACGGCGGCAAACCTGCTTGAACAGCCGCAGGCGCTAAGGGAGCTGACACAATGGCAAACGAAGAACAGTACGAACAACTGCTGAAGGACGTGCTGGACCAGGTGGTCCAGAACAACCGGCAATTGCGTCCCGGCACGCCGATGGCCGAACTCAAGTCCGCGGTCGAGGCGGCGCTTAGCGCGCTGCCGCCGTTGCAGCTTGAGGAATATACCAAGGCGATCGACGATGCGAACGCGGCCAATACGCTGATCGAGCGCGCCCCGCAACTCATCGGCTGGAACGCCGACAAAATCGTCGCCTGGATCGAGGAACTGTCCAAGAAGATCTGACGCCAATTCGGCGGGAGCCTGCGACGTGTCCGTGCAGCATAGCGATATTTTTGTCAGCTACAGCCATCAGGACCGGGAATGGCTGGAGCGACTGCAGGTCCATCTCAAACCGCTTTTTCCGGAAGGCGGCATCAGCGTCTGGGACGATACCAAGCTGGCGCCAGGCAGCCGGTGGTCCGAGGAAATCGACCGCGCCCTGAACAGCTCGATCGCTGCCGTGCTGCTGCTCAGCCCGGACTTCTTCGCGTCGCAATTCATCATGGACGTAGAATGGCCGGAACTGAAGAAAGCCGAACGGGAGCGCGGCCTGAAAATCCTGCCGATCGCGGTGCGGGCGAGCGCGGTCCACGCGACCGAGGTCTCGGTCTATCAAGGGTTGATGGATCTGTCCCGACCGCTGGATCAGTTCAGTCCCGCCGAACAGGGCGCTCAACTCGTCGCCATTGCCGGAAAGATCCGTAATGCCGCTAACAAGGCTCGCGCGGCGGTTTCGGTGGGCACCGCCGACAAGTCGCTGACGCCGCTGCGGGTCATCGAGACCGGCATGGGCAACTTGGGTCCGTGCATGTTCGACGAGCAGGGCCATCTGTGGGTATCCAATGGCCGGCAGGTTAAGGTGTTCCAGCTCGATCAGGAGCAGCCGGTGCAGCGCTGGCTATTGCCGGACCGACGCTGGAAGGCGCACGCTCCAGAAATCTGGGCTCGCCACCTCGTGATGAGCGATTGGGATGGCGCCCTTTACCGCTTCAACAACGAAAAGCGCGACGAACTTTTCTCCAGCACACGGCACGACTCGCTTCCGGTCCATCTGATGGCGAATGCGCTGGACGGTCGGCTAGTGGCGGCCGCCTGGGATGGCTCGATTCGCCGATGGAACGCCGACCGAACTCCGGTCGGCGAACCGATCATGCTCAAATCCCTGCCCGTTCATCTCTTGCCGTTGCCCAACGGCGAGCTCGCGGTAGCGGACCAGGCCGACGAGCTTCATGTCTTCGACGCCGCAGGCAAGTCAATTTGGTCATGGCGCTTCGGCGAGCCCATGCAAGCGGTCTGGCTCACCGGCGAAGGCAACAAGCCCGCGCTCGCGATCGTCGGCACGCGGCGCATCGCCAAGATCGCGATCGGCGAGGAGCGGCCGCAGGAGCAGAGGATTCCCGGCCGCATCATCAGTTGCTCCCGCCGCAAAGGCCCCGGCGACGAATGGGTGGTCATTGCAAGCGAACGCCGGATCGAATGGCTGTCGATGTCACCCTTCAACCTGGTGCGCGACAATACCGCCAACGTCGATTTCAATATCCGCGACATTGTGGCGGTGTCAACACAGGACATGGGGAGCCAGCACATTCCGGTCGCCGTTGGCCTGACCGATCGTGGCCAGTTGTTCTTCGCCCAGGAAAATAGGCTGCGGCTCTACGACGAGCCGTCCGGCATCGAACAATTGCTGATCACGCCGTCGGGCCGTTTTATTTTTCTGCGGTCGAACAGCCGGCTCGCGGTCCACCGCAACCCGGCGATCCCGCCGGCGCGCTGCCAAGTTAAAGTCGCCGCACACAGCGGCACGCTCGCGGTAAAAGGCTTCAGGAAGTTGCAAGTCAGGCTTCACAACAGCGGCGGCATTCCCATCCATCATCTCAAGGCCGAGTTGCATGCTGAGGGCATCATCGAACGATCCTTCAATACGAAGACCTTGCCGTTGCCGATCCAGCCGGGCGATCCGGTCGAACTGGAATTTGCGGTCCTGGCGCAGGTGGCAGGCGACGGCGTGCCGCTGAACTTGCGTCTAGAACTTGCCGACGAGGGCGGCGAGCCGTTCTCGGTCGAAGAGCTGCGCTTTGACGTGGAATCGTTGGGAGCCGATCGTGGCATTCACTAAGCAGACGCTGGCGGATCAAGCCGCCGTGACGTTCATGACAGAAGCTTCCTCTATTGACGCGTAGGGTGTCGCGATGCTGCTCCCCGTTTTGATGCCTGCACTTCCGGCCTGGCAAGGCAAGAGCAAGCTCGCGAAGTGGCTCAGAAAGGAAGGCGACAAAGTCAAATACGGCGACGTACTCGCAGAGCTCGAGACCGACATGCGCAGCATCGAGGTCGCCGCACCCGACGACGGCACTCTCGCGCATATTCTGGTGCCGGCGGGATCTCGCGACATCGCCGCCGAGACACCGCTCGCGGTCATCCTTCGCAAAGGCGAGAGTTCGACTTGGCTCTTGAACTACACTGGCGGGCGCTCCGTCGTGCCGATCAAGGCAAAGGCGAACCGTGCTTGCGAGAGCATGGATCCGCAGCACCGTTTCCGCGTGCTGCTGCAATTGTCTCGGCAGTTGGATTGCGGCGTGCGCGATCCGGAACTGCTGTATCTCGGGGGCCGCTACGCCGCTTCGCTGGGGATGCAAAAACAGGCTTGCAAATTCCTCGACCCGCTGGCGGAATTTCTTCGCGACGGCGAGACCGTATCGCAGGCATTCTTTCCGGTCGGGTTGCTCTACCTTCAGGTGCTGCCGGACGGCGAACAGCGCGAAAAGGTCAAGGGATATCTGAGCGGCCTTGGCGCGGCGTCGCCGGTGCTCGGCGCGGTGTGCGAGATCACCTCAGGTGGACCATCCCGCATCGTCGAGGATTTAAAGCGCGACCGTGATGCGACCGCGCACCTTGTGCGGGCCGGCAGCAACGGCAAGCCGGCGCCCAGCCCAGCCGTGAAACAGCAGCCGACTGACGTAGGCCGCACAGCGATGCACAAGCTGGTCCTGGATGCGACGCAAGCCTACGCTGCGAACGACCTGGCCGCCGCCCGCATGGCCCTTGAACAGCTCTTGCTCAAGGCCGGCGATCAGACTGGCGTGCTGCGTAATCTGCTGGTGGTCGCCGGTGAGCAAAAAGACATCGACGCCTACCAGCGTTACTGGCGCCGCTACGTCAAACTGCTGTTGTCTCGGCTCATGTACGGCGAGGACGCATGGGCCGCCCATGAGGAACTGGTCCGCTTCTACATGATGGTGGCGATCATCACCGATCGCCAGTTTGGCACGCTTGCGGTGAAGCAGGTCGACCAGCTGCGCACGCCAGGCCTGCTGCCGCGCTGGCTCGAAGCCCATGCGGCGCTAATCTGGCTCTATTGCGCCTATCAACCGAGCCGCGGCCAGCAGACCCGCCTCGGAGCGGACAAGCTCGCCGTCGGCCAATTGGGCCAGCTGTCGCTGATGAGATTCTGGTTCAGAGCGTTCTACCCGGAATTCCTTCCCTATGTGGACCTCGGCAAGGCAGCAACGCCGGTGCCCAGCGCGCGGCAAGCGGACCAAACCGAGCGGAGTTCGTTGGATCCGGCACAAAAGCTGCTCACGCGCTTTGCCGAATGGTCACGCGAAGGTTTTGGCGTCCACCGCGACAAGCCGGCTGGCAAGGAGGAAGCGCTCACCCACGAGGCACACAACCAGGCGGTCGAAGCGCTTGGCGGCTGTGTCGCCCGCATTCCGTGGCAGCCCTATATCGAGAAGTTGCAGGAGGCGCTCAAGGGCAATGAGGCGCAATTCAAGAATTTCCGGGACGCCATGCAGGAGGCGTGCACCGCCGCCATCTCTGCCCGGTTCGACCAGATGTGGCAGGCCGAGGACTGGAAGGGAATGTCGGCAGCCTACGGCGACGACGAGCAGCTCCCGACGCTGCGGGCGATTTACCGGATGTACCTCGCGTTCGCTCATTGCATGAGCGAGCAGGAGAGCCGGGGCTTCGACATTGCGCTGCAGGCGATCGGCGAATTCCGCGACGAGGACCTTCGCGATAAGGCGGACGACAGCGACAACCCACCGCCGGCGCGCGGTTGGTGGAATGACGCGCTCAGCCGCAACATCAAAGCCGCGCTCGAGCTTCCGCCGGCGCAGCAGGCGGACACCTTGGCGCGCCTGAAGAATCGGCTGCATGACGCGCTGCGGGCGTCGCGGCTGGCCCACCTGGTCCGCTATGGCGACGAGCAGATCGCCACGGCGCTCGAACGTGTGCAGACCGACAAAGCGGTCGAGCAGTTCAAGAAGCTTATGGAAGAAAAAAAATTCGCCGCCGCCAGAAAAATCGCTAATGAAATCTCGTGCTCCAGCGATAATCTGAAGGAACTGAAGATCGACATGCTTTGCCGGGTTGCGGTCGACGAAGCGCGCGAGCACATCAGCCAAGAGAATTTTGCCGCGGCGCGCCGCGTTGTCGACGATTTGCCCGGATCGAGCGATAAATTGAAGGAGCTGAAAGCCAACCTGCTCAAACAGATCAATGAAGAGGAGCAGATCGCGAAGGCCGTGAGAGAGGTGCGCGAACTTCTTGACAAGGACGACTTCGCCGCAGCGAAGCGTGTCATCAATACGCTGCCGCCCGACATGAAGGACTTCAAGCAAACCATTCTCAAGCAGGTCGAGCGCGAGGAGGCGAAGGGCAGGGCGATAAAGCGCATTCAGGAGCTGGTCCGCAGCTTCAACTTCCTTGGGGCGCGCGGTGTCGTCCGCGATCTGCCGGGGGGGCAGGAATATGCCGAATTCAAATCCAATATTCTCAGGCAGATCAATGAAGCCGAACAGGACTATCAGATGGTCCAGGCCGAGAACGTCCGTTTGCGGCGCTCTCTGGGATTTTACAAGGAGTCCAAGATCAACGACATGGTCCGGCTGAACAAAATCGATCCATCAAATCCCTTCCAGATGAACCAGCTGCTGAAGTTCATGCAGACTCATTGAATTTGGCGCGGGAATGGGGCGCACTCAACGCGACAATCCATCCGGTTTCATCCGGCGATCGTCTTCCTGAACGCGCAAGACCAATTGCAGAAGCTGCGCGATCTATGGTGGCTGCCGGCCAAGGCTTCAGGAGAGTCACCGCCATGGTGCCTCCTTGGTCTTCGGCCAGGCGTGTACACCTGAATGGAATTCAACCGCCGGGAGCGTCTTCCAGAAACGCGAAAATCATTTACGATATCAAATTCTTATGAAATTCCTTTCGCCCGTGCCCTAAAGATTAGCCACGAAGCGCGGTCAGTTTCCAGCGATCAACGGCAAACGTCAACGGCCTTAATCGCTGAGCGTCGTCCCGGCGTCCTATCACTGTCTGCCGAGGAATACTGAGCTATCATTCACCTAGCCACGATCCTGATGGAAACCTGCTTCGGTCTCACAACACGTGAAATGCAATCGTTAGATTGTCGACAAGATTCCGGTTCCGACCAGGAGTCGTAGATGCGCACCCAACCAATGGGCTCGAATTCACCCCCCCACGCGCGCCTAGCGTTCCGCGTTGGCATTGTCGGCCATCGACCTGATCGCTTGCCAAAAGACCAGCGAACCCTCGACGCGCTTCAGCGGATGCTCAAGCACGTGCTCGAGGTTGTGAAGATGGAAGTATCGGCATTCGCAGAGGGGGATAAAGCTAACCTGAGCCCAGCTTATTCCGACGACCAGCCCATCTTGCGCGCCATTTCATCGCTTGCGGAGGGCGCCGACCGTATGTTTGCCGGGGAAGCAATCGATCTTGGGTACGCGTTGTTCTGTCCGATGCCGTTTCTCCTAGAGGATTTTGAAAAAGATTTCCTGCTACCTCGTGCACTTCATGAAAATTCGCTCGAGAGATTTCACGAGCTGCTCGCGCTAGCTAGAGACGGCGCTGGCGGCGTCACCTACGAACTCGACGGACAACACTTAGCTGCGGGTGAAGCATATGGCATGGCTGGCCGAGTGGTGTTGAACCAATCGGACCTCCTGATCGTTGTTTGGGACGGTGGAAAGCCAGCCGGGAGCGGCGGCACCGTGCAGACCATCCATGAGGCCGTCCATTATCGTGTGCCTGTACTGTGGATCAATGCAGTAAGACCGAAGGCGTGGCAATTGCTTCTTACGGAAGACGACGTGAATTTGGCAGAAACCACTGAAGTTTCTGAGCCTGACGACTCACAAGAGTTGATGAAAGAACAGATCAAAAAAATCGTAGCTGCTGAACTGGAGCCGCCAGGGCCACTTTCTGGTAGAAGTCATGCTACTGCGTTAAGCGCGAGAGAATATTTTGCAGAGTGCAGACCGCGATGGAATGTTTGGTTTGCGTGGAAGATATTTCGAGATTTTCTCGGTAGCCGTGAGCTCAAATTTCCGGAAATTGTCGTTTCGGACTTTGAGTCCCAGATCAGCGAGGATTGGCCGATACAATATGAGCATGGACGCTCATCTGACGCAATTTCTGATCCGTCGCTTGATCGCGACCGGAGCTCCCCATCGCCAATGGAGGATTGGGTCAACCGCCATTTGCGTCCGCATTATGCATGGGCGGATAAGCTCGCCGACTGGTATGCCGATCACTATCGCAGCGCTTATCTGTCGATCTACATCCTCGCGGCGGTCGCGGTGCTTATAGCATTAGTGCTGCCCGAGGTCTGGCAAGGCGCTCTTTTTGAGTCCATTCTCGTCGGGACTATCGTGTTATTGGTTTGGCGCGGCAGCAGACGACACTGGCACGAACGCTGGATGGAATACCGCCTGTTGGCTGAACTGATCCGTCAGATCCGAACCCTCATTCCACTCGGCGGCGGTCGACCGTTGCCGAGCACACCGATCCACCTTGGCGGCTATGAAAACCTGACCCAAACCTGGATGTACTGGCACATGCGCGCCGTCGCGCGCGCCACCGGCCTTCCACCAGCCAAGGTCACGGCCGAATACCTGCGCAACTGTCTCGAATACATGGCCAAGCTCGTGGGCGGCCAGCTTGATTTTCACAAGAAGACGCTAACGCGCTCGAAAGTAATGGCCGAATTGCTACACCCGATGGCAAGCGAACTTTTTCTTATTTCCCTTTGCTACGTTCTAATTCGCCTTACAATCCTTGCAACAAATCATTTTGTTCCTGACATTACCCACGCGGTAATAGAAGGACTAGGCTTAGTTCTGTCAGGGACGGTGTTCGTGGTGGCGTCATTCTTCTGGCTTTTTTACCGCTCCGGCGGCGTCTTTCTGGCGGCCGCCGCAATACTGTTTGCATCGATTGCAGCGGCGTGGTTTTTTTCCCACCCGGTGATCGATCTTTTCTTGGGCTTGGCAGCACTGCCGGCTTTCGGAGCGGCGTTTACTGGTATTGCAAATCAGGGCGAATTCGCGCGCTTGGAGAAGCGGTCTATCGCGATGGCGGACGCGTTTGAGCACTTTGCGGATCGCATAGCGGACCTGCAACAAAAAAAAGTGGGTCAGCCACAACTCTCAAGCTGTCGAAGGTCATTATGCTGGCGACTGAGATCACCCAGGCCATGGTGGACGAAGTTTCCGACTGGCGTGTTCTCGTGGCCGAGCAACCTACGAGATTGTAACAGTGGCGATGATTACGCTGAATTAGTGATAGGAACCGCGTCCAAGCGAGCGGTGCGCACCTGTGCGACGGCGATCACTATAGGCCGAGCGGCTTCATTGGATGAATTTTACCGGGGTGCGGCGGAGAAGCAGTTGAGATCATAGCTTGGCAGTTACCGCCGCGACGAACAAATCGATATCCGGCTCGGGGCCCGGGCCAAAATTTGCGTGGGCGCGTTCGGCCGTCCACTCGCAAAGCATGGTCGGCCCAGGGAAGAAGCAGCATTCCAGCGTGAAGTAACGGGCGCGGTCCGCCGCGACGGGAATGACGGCAACGAAGTAGCAATCGGGAGGAAACTCCGGAGGCGGCATTTCGAGCACAATGCCGTCGACCGTCCCGAAGTCGCATCGCTGCAGGCGGATTTCGGCGGCGAGCCGCTTCCACACCCCTTCCGGAAAACCACAGGACTGGGTGACGATATCGACGACGTAATTGACGAACGGACGCGCCAGATCAGGATTGCCGAGCAGCCGGAGAGCTTCTGCGCCAGTGTCGTCGAAGATGACGCGCGGCAGGAATTGGTGGGCAAACACGGCGGGCCAGTGCGACTGGTGGGGCGAAGCGGTCATGGTTCCTCCCTGGGGGCGTTCGGAGTTCCGCCGCATGACGGATATCCCCCTACCTATCGGCAGGACGCACGGTTTGAGAATTTTCTCCTAGGGACCCGGCAGGTACGACCTGCTGGTTCCACCTTCTCCTTATGGCTCTCGCGCGCGAGCACGGCCGATTCGACGCGGGGGCACCAGGTCGAATCGTCATGTTCGATCGAGAGAACAGAAAAGCCCAGTTGGCGACCTTCGAACTCGACGCCCGAGGAATCATTGTGGAGCGAGTCAATATCCGCTGGAGGATATTTCGAGCATACGAGCCCTTCGCTCGCCATTGCCCCGATATGCGTCGCTTAGTTTCGCGACACCGCTAACGTGGACCCGGAAGGACCAAAAACAGAAGCGCAGCACCGTCGGGCTGCGAAATGATATGCTGTGCAGCCACACGTCGTGGCGGGCAACCAAGTCCGCGGAGGAGCCTTGGCGCTCCAGCACGGATCGGCTCTCGCGATATCGCGCGTGAGAAAACTCCGACGCGTTCGACATGCATCGGGAACCGGCAACCGGGACGAATGTTCCGTCAAGGTCAAATGCAATGCTCATTGTGGGATGATCATTTCGGGTTGTTCGAATCGTTTTCGGTCGCACAATCGGAACATTCATTTGAAAAAAAAAGCTAGTTTCGGACGATGGTCGCCATGAACTCGGTAATTGTCGTCCCCTCGGGCAATTCAAGGGGGCCCGGCATCGCGCCGGCCTTGGTGCATTGATCGAAGGTTTCGGGTTTCGCTAGAGCCAAGGCTGCCAAACTGTGGGACCCGAAACTTCCGGAGATGGTCGTCGCCGTGCGCAGCGAACTTTTAATTGCTCACATGGATGACCGTGCGAACCCAAGAAGTACGATCCGTCGCAATAGGTGCGGTACGGCGTGCAAGCAAATAAGATTACCAAAAATTCATCGCCCCGAAAGCCGCAAGTAAAGTGCGAGTCGCTATTGCGCTCCGAAATGTGCGACTTGCGATTCGTGCTTGCATGAACCGGCACGCGAGAAAAGTACTGGTGACGCTCTAATCTTTGGACAGCTTCATGACGTTGCTTCGCATGGGCCGCCGCACTTAAAGATTTTCGTCATGACAAACCAACAGCTTCTCGCCGTTCTGAAGAAACTAGATACGGCCGTCACGTTTACTTCGGTTTCTATCGTGAATCTCAGCAACGATCGTGTTCGGTTCGACGACTATCTTTGTGCATGACAGGTGGGGTTTGTCGGCTTCCGGGTTGCGCCAGCTATCCCATAACCCCGCGGCTGTGAGTGCCGATCCGTCGCGCGCCGTATAATACCAGGGCTGCTTTCCGCTTGGCGTATCCTGCCACTCGTAATAACCCGACATTGGAATCAGACAGCGGTTGCGGCGGAAGCCGCTGCCTTTCGCACCATGCCGCGGTGCGCTCGGCTTTTTCGCGCCGTTGTTTTGCCACCGGAATTGCCACCGGACAGGCAACAATCTGCTGGGATTCGCCGGGACGACGCACGAGTGATTGGTCGGGAAAGTCCAATAGACCGGGCCTGATTGGTATTGTCGCACACCGGCCAGTATGCGCGCGATAGTATTACAAAACCGCTGCTCTACCGCTGAGCTAACCCGGCAAATTCAAGCGTTCGCGCGACCCTCGAATGAGACCGGTCCGGGCGAAAGTCAAGAACACGTGAGCGTGAAAGTTTGCCCCGCCTGACACCCATTGCGCGGCTACGGCGGATTTCAGACACTGGACCTCGGGGAACGAGGATAAAGCAAAATTATCCAGAGGAGAAACGCCGTGTTTGCGAATTTGGCATTCCATCGCGGCCTGTTGATCGCCGCGCTGATCGGACTTCCCGCGGCCACGCTCGCCCAGACGCCGGCGCCGCCCAATGCGGTCGTTTATTTCATCAGCCCGAAGGACGGCGACACGGTCACCAGTCCTTTCAAGGTGCAATTCGGCCTGTCGGGCATGGGCGTCGCGCCGGCGGGCGTAGAGAAACCGAATACCGGTCATCACCATCTCATCATCGACGCAACGCTGTCGGCTGATGAGCTGAAGCAGCCGATTGTCGCCGACGCTCACCACGTCCACTTCGGCGGCGGGCAGACCGAAACGATGGTCACGCTGCCGCCGGGCAAGCACACGCTCCAGCTTGTGCTCGGCGACTGGTCGCATGTCCCGTTCGATCCGCCGATCATGTCGCCGGTCATCACGGTAACGGTGAAATAGATTTCACTTTCGCGCCGGAGGGAGAAAGCCGTGAAAACGATTTTTGGCCTGTTTGCGATTGTGATGTTGCTCCTCGCGTTCGACGTGCCGGTGACCAATACCAGGGCGCTCGCCGCGAGCGCCCGCTGCGCCGCGCACTGCGACGCCTGGTGCGCCAAGAACGTCAAATACAAAACGCCCGCGGCGTGCAGCGCCTGGTGCCAGGCCAATCATTGTAGTTAAGCTGCCGCCGGGAGATCGCGTCATGAAAATCGTGCAAGCCGATGAGGCCGAGTGGAAGCGCGGGCTGCAGCATCGCGGCGGCACGTTCCACTACCGGCATCTGCTTGAGGGCAAACCGGGGACCGCCGGCAACTTCCACCTCGGCATCGGCCGGCAAGACGGCGATTTCGTTTCGCCGCGCCACCGGCACAACTTCGATCAGTTTCGTTATCAGCTCGAAGGCGTTTCAAACTTTGACCGCAACGGCAAGATGCCCGCCGGGACGCTCGGCTATTTCCCGGAGGGCGCGGCCTACGGCCCGCAGAGTTCGGAGGGGCTGTCCGTCACCGCGGTTCTGCAATTCGGCGGCGCCAGCGGCAGCGGCTATCTGTCGCCGCAGCAGGTTGCAGCCGGCACTGAGGAACTGAAAAAGTTCGGCACGTTTGAAGGCGGCGTCTTTCGCCGTCACGCTGACGGCGAAGGCCGCCGCAACACCGACGCCTATCAGGCGATCTGGGAGCATGTGCACGGCCGCCGCATGGATTATCCGAAACCGCGCTACCGCGAACCGATCATTGTCGAGCCGCCAAATTGCGACTGGCGGCCGCTGGCCGGCGTGTCCGGCGTGAACGAAAAGCCGCTCGGCACGTTCACCGAGCGTCAATGCGGCGCCGCGCTCATTCGAATCGCGCGCGGTGCGAGTTATCGTGCCGGCGGGCGCAGCATCTATCTGGTGTTGTCGGGTTCCGGCGTCGTGCATGATGTGCCCTTTCAGCGGCTGACCGCTATTCATCCAGATGCGGGCGAAGCGACCGATATGGTGGCGCGTGACGAGACCGAGTTGTTGCGCCTCATCTTGCCCGATCTCTCCGGACTCGCGGCGCATGACCCGGCGCGATCCGAGGCCGCGGAGTAAAATGCCGTTGTCGTCGTTCTTCGTTTCGGCGGATCGCGCACGCCCCTGGAGCGTCGCGCGCGCGGCCGCCTACGGCGCCGGAATCGGCGCGCTCGCCGCATTAATTAAAACGCTCGGGCCGCTCCACGGCGCCGGATCGCCTGCCGCGCGCGTTCTGGAAATTGCCGAGATTGGAGCGGTGTTCGCGCTTCTGTGTGCCGGCGCCGCGCTCCTGCGCAATTTCGTCGCGCGGCGGCTGATTTGGCCGGAGCTGAGATAGGCACGCGAAAGCGGCCGCCGGGAGAAGCGCGCATGCAGGAAGCCGACGTCATTGTCGTGGGAGCCGGTTCCGCCGGTGCAGTCGTGGCCGCGCGATTGTCGGAGGATCCGTCGCGCCGCGTCGTCCTGACCGAAGCCGGACCGGACACCGCGCCCGGCGCGGTCCCCGAGGACATTCGCAGCATATTTCCGGTCGCCTACGCCAACCGGGATTATTTCTGGCCGCTGACGACCACCTTCCGCAACGGCGAAACGCCGGTGCCATTTTTGCAGCCGCGCGTGATGGGCGGCGGGTCGAGCGTCATGGGCATGATCGCGCTGCGCGGGTTGCCGCACGATTACGACCGCTGGGAACAAATGGGCGCCCACAATTGGGGCTGGCGCGACGTACTGCCGACCTTTCAGGCGATGACCAACGACCTCGACGAGCCGGCTCCACGGCGTAACGCGCGCGGACCGAACATCGTGCGGCGACTGCCGCGCAAAGTCTGGCCGCTCTACATGCGCCGCCTCGAAGAGCTGGCGCGCGCCAGGGGCATGCCGTCGCATGAGAACATCTACGATACCGACACGGACGGGTTTTTCCCGACGCCATTGAGCCATGACGACGAACGCGCCACCAGCGCGCGCTGTTATCTCACCAGCGAGGTGAGGGCGCGCAAGAACCTGCATATCATGACTGGAACGCGCGCGCTGCGCGTCGCGTTCGACGGCACGCGCGTGGCCGGCGTGGTGATCGAGCGGGAAGGCGAGACTAAGACGCTTGCCGCGTGCGAAGTCGTAGTGTCGGCGGGCGCCATTCATTCGCCGACGCTATTGCTGCGCTCGGGCATCGGTCCGGCGCAAGACCTGCGCCAGCTTGGCATTGCAGTGGTGGCGGACCGCGCCGGCGTCGGGCGCAATTATCAGAACCATCCGCAACTGCATTTCGCCATGACGCTCAAGGCCGCCTCGCGCATGCCCGCCGACGCGCAGCATTACATCATGACAAGCCTGCGCTTTTCCTCCGGCGTCAAAGGCGGAAGTCCGGGCGACCTGTTTCATTATTATACCGGTCGCGTCAGCCGGAAAGATTTCGGCCTGCGCATGGCGATGGTGGCCTGCTGTCTTTATGCGCCGGTCTCGCGCGGCGCCGTGGCGCTGCGTTCCGCCGATCCGAACCTGCCACCGAGCGTCGCGCAGGGGTTTTTGTCCGAGCGGCTGGATCGGGAACGCATGATCATTTCGGCGCGCGCCGCCCACGATCTCTTGCTCGATCCAGCGGTGCGGTCCTGCTTTGAGGATATTTATCTGATGCCGCGGCTCGCGCCGCTCCGCCTGATCAACGGCGTCGGATGGCAGGGTCTTGCAAAGACGATCGGCGCGACTGCAGTACTGAGTGCGCCGGCGACGCTCCGTCGCGCCGTCATCGGCTCCGCGATCAAGCCGGGGCGACTGATTGCCGACGAGAACAGCACCTATCCGGTCTCGGACGACGACATCCTCGACGCCACCGGCGCGAGCTTCCATCCGGCCTCGACCTGCGCGATCGGCGCCGCTGACGATCCGATGGCGGTGGTCGATCCGCAATGCCGCGTTTATGGCGTCACTGGCTTACGCGTCGCCGACGCATCGGTGATGCCGTCGATCGTCAGCGCCAATACCAACATGCCGACCATGATGATCGGCGAGCGCGTCGCGGAATTCATCCGCGCCGCGTGAAGTGCAAATCATAACGGAGGCGAAACACATGGACACGATCAAACCGCTCTTCACTGCCACGGCCACCGCGACCGGCGGACGCAACGGCCACACTGAATCCAGTGACGGCGTCGTTCGCGCCGATCTCTCGGTGCCAAAGGCGATGGGCGGGCCCGGCAAGCCTGGTACCGCGACGCCCGAACAACTGTTCGCCGCCGGTTACGCGGCGTGTTTCGGCGGCGCGCTCGACTTCGTCGGCAAGCAGCACAAGAAGGACGCGAGCAAGGCGCGTATCACGGCGGACGTGTCGATCGGTCCGCGCGAGGGCGGCGGGTTTGGGCTCGCGGTCAAGCTCCACGTCGAGGATCAAAGCTTACCGCAGGCTGAATTAGCGGCGCTCGCCAAGGAAGCGCACGAGAAGATCTGCCCGTATTCGCACGCCACCCGCGGCAATGTCGATGTGCAGCTCGACGTGAATGGCGCCTGAAAAGCCAAACGGGACGGCGTCGCCGCCGTCCCGTTCGTTGTTGCGCTCGGGTGCGCGTCAGATCTTCGAAATGTCGCGATCCTTGGTCTCGGGCAGGAAGATCAGCCCGACGACGAAGCTCATCGCGGCAACAGCGATCGGGTACCAGAGACCCGAATAGATGTTGCCGGTTGCCGCCACGATGGCGAACACGGTCGCCGGCAGGAAGCCGCCGAACCAGCCGTTGCCGATGTGGTAGGGCAGCGACAATCCGCTGTAGCGGATGCGGGTCGGGAACAGCTCGACCAGCCAAGCGGCGATCGGCCCGTACACCATGGTCACGTACACGACCAGGATGGCCAGCAGGATCACCGTCATCACGTAATTGATGTCGGCCGTGTCCGCGCTGGCCGGATAGCCGTGCGCCTTGATGGCGGCGGCGATCGTCTTGGCGGCGTCGGGCGCGTCGCCAGCGATCGTTTGATCGCCGATCTTCACACTCGCTACCGTTCCAGGGGGCGCAGTCACGTTATCGTAGTTCACTGACAGGCCTACCAACGCCGCCTTGATGATGTCGCAGGGCGTGGTGAATTTCTCGGTGCCCGTTGCCTTGAACTGGAACGAGCACGTGGCCGGATCCGCCGTCACCGTCACCGGTGCGGCCGCCAGCGCTTGCTCCAGCTTCGGATTGGCGAAGTGGGTGATGCCCTGGAAGATCGGGAAGTAGGTCACGACCGCGAGCGCGAAACCCGCGAGCATGATCGGCTTTCTCCCGATCTTGTCCGACAGCCAGCCGAACAGGATGAAGCAGGGCGTGCCGATGATCAGCCCGATCGCGATCATGATCTGCGCCGTGACGCCCGGAACCTTGAGCGTCTGCGTGAGGAAGAACAGCGCGTAGAACTGGCCGCCATACCACACCACTGCTACGCCAGCAGTGGCGCCGAACAAAGCGAGGATCGCGATCTTGGCGTTGCTCCATTGCCCGAAGGCCTCCGAGAGCGGACGCTTCGACTGCTTGCCCTCGTCGACCATGCGCTGGAACAGCGGCGATTCATTGAGCTTGAGCCGGATCCACAGCGACACCGCGAGCAGGATCGCCGACAGCAGGAACGGGATACGCCAGCCCCAGTCGCCGAACGTGGTCTCGCCCATGCTGGTGCGAATGCCGAGGATCAGAAGCAGCGCCAGGAAGAGGCCGAGTGTCGCCGTGGTCTGAATCCACGAGGTGTAATACCCGCGTTTGTTGGCCGGCGCATGCTCGGCGACGTAGATCGCCGCGCCGCCATACTCGCCGCCGAGCGCGAGGCCTTGGACCAGCCGCAACGCAATCAACACGATCGGCGCGGCGATACCCCAAGTCGCATAGCCGGGGATCACGCCGATGAAAAACGTGCCGATACCCATCAGGCTCATGGTGACCAGGAAGGTGTATTTGCGGCCGATCAGGTCGCCGAAGTGACCGAAGATCAACGCGCCGAACGGGCGCACCGCGAAGCCGGCGGCGAATGCGAGCAGCGCGAAGATGAAGCCCACATTCGCCGGCACGTTGGAAAAGAAGTATTTCGCCAGGAACGCGCCGAGCGTGCCGTAAATGTAAAAGTCGTACCACTCGAACACGGTGCCGAGCGAGGAAGCAAAGATCACCAGCCGTTCTTCGCTCGTCATCCCGCCTGTGCGCGGTTGATTGATCGCCATCGTCGTCATGGACGTTTCCCCTTTTTTGTCCGAGAGCGGACAGGGCGCATCCCGGCGCCCGTCACAAGCCCAGCATATGACGCTAGTCTGCGCTAGGGGGCCTGTCTGTCCGCCAGAGGTCGTAAGCCGAAAGTCGTGGCCGGGCCCGGGGGCGAGCCGGCTGGGCCGGGCGAGCCAACGGTGCGCCGCTGTAGCCCGCAATTAATGTTACCGCGCAATTCACCAATGGAATCTGGGCGTTTTAAACGAATTTGACCGGCGCTTTCCCTACCATTGACCGATCGAACAAGGGTTTTGCATGCGTATTGCCCAGGCCGCCCTGCTGCTTGCCATGAGTGTTTCGCCGGCGCTCGCCCAGCGCGGGCCGGTCATTGTCGTTCCCGGGCGGCCGGACGTTCCCGTTCTGATGAACGGCGTCGACGTCTCTTGGGCGGTCGTCGAAGGCGATTTCGGTCTCGCGCGGCCGGGCCTGGTGACCCCGAGCGTCATCTACCGGCTCTATCCGGTTGGCATTCCCGCTTACGGTCTTGGTCCCGCTCCGCGGCCGGAGCCGGGCTTTTTCCCGAAATCGGGCAAGCAGCCGGGCTATGGCCGCCTCGAAGTCGACCCCGCGCCGGACCGTCCGCTGCCGCCGCCGGCCCAGAGCTACCGCAAAAGCTGGTCGAGCCAGTCCGCACCCGGCCCGGCCACCGACTACGCACCGTTTCCGGCGCCGCCGGTCGGCATCTCGATCGACCGCGGCCGCGACGACCATCACGACCACGACGACCACGATCACGGTCATCACAAGTAACCAGTCCGCCGAAGCGGGCAGTTTGTAAGGGGAGTTTGATGTCTTTCATTCGCGTTGCGCTGGTGGTGTGCGCCACTTTGTTCGCCACCATGTTGAGCTCGGCCGCGTTTGCCGGTTGCTGCGGCGGGTGTGGCGGCTGCGGCGGCGGCTATGTCGTGACCTATGCTCCGCCTCCGCCGGTGGTCTTCGTGCCGGCGCCGGTCGAATACGCACAGCCGATCGTGGTGCCGTCGCCGGTCGCGCTACAGCCGATCGCTCCGGCGCCGATCGCGGTCGATCGCTGGGATACCAACGGTTTTGGCGGTTGCGGCTGCAACAGAGGTTTTTTCACCGGCGGGTCGTTTTTCGGCGGCCCGGGTCCGGCGCCGGTCTATTTGGTCAACCAGGGGCCGCAATATTCCGGTCCGGGGATCATGCTTCCGTACACGACCTATTCCCCGTACGAAGGCATGGCGGCTCCGGGGGCGTATCCGTATATCGGGCGCTATCGTTACGGCATGCCCTACGGCATGTATCCGCGTTATGCCCACCGCGTGCATCACTATTACTGGCACAAGCGTCGCCCGGTCGGCGCGCGCGGCTAAGCCAACCCACTTGAGGCGAGCGCGCGGCTGGCGACGTAAAGCGCCAGCGCCGCTGCGTTCGAGACGTTGAGGCTCTTGATCGCGCCGGGTAGATCGAGCCGCACCAGCCGATCGCAGATTGCGCGCGTCCCCTGCCGCAGGCCTTTGCCTTCGGCGCCCAGCACCAGCGCCAGCGGCGACGACAATGGCGCCGCGGCGAGATCGTCGGCTGCGGCGCTGTCGAGGCCAACCACCAGAAATCCCTGCTCCTTCAGTTCGGTCAGCCCGCGCGCGAGATTTTGCACGCTGACGATCGGCACCATTTCGAGCGCGCCCGAGGCCGATTTGGCGAGCACGCCGGTTGCCTCCGGGCTATGGCGCGCGGTGGTGACGATTGCGGCCACCGCGAACGCGGCGGCGGTCCGCAGAATCGCCCCGACGTTATGCGGATCCGTGATCTGATCAAGCACCAGAACGATTCCGGCGGCGGCCAGATCGGCGAGCTCCGGCGCGGGCAGGGGATCGGCCTCGGCAAGTAGGCCCTGATGCACAGCGTCGGGCGAGAGCCGGGCGGCAATCGTGTCCGGCCGCACCAGTTCCGGCGCCATCGACAGCTCGATGCCGTCATCGGCCAACCGGCGGATGGCGTTCTCGGTCGCCAACAGCCGGCGAATGCGGCGCGCCGGATTAGCGAGCGCCGCTGTCACCGTATGCCAGCCGTAGAGCACGACCGGATAATCGGCGGAGCGGTGGCCGCGATCCGGCCTGCCACGAGCGGCGCTGTTGCGACCGGAAAATCGCCGTTTGCCTCGACGTTCGCGCGTGTCTTTCATCGAAAGGCCGATAGCAACGGGCTACGGCGCTGTCATCATGAATAGGACATGAGCGGGCAACAATCTCCACGGGGAGGGCGTCATGCAGGAACTCGAACCGACGTGGTCGCGGGCGATCGGGGTGTGGTGGTTGATCGTTTGGCGGGGTGTTGTGGGTGGAGCGGTCATCGGCGGCGTGGCCGGGTTCATTGTCGGACTCGTCGGAGCGCTGGCCGGAGTGCGCGAGACGACAATGACCATGGTCACGTCGCTTCTCGGGCTGCTGATCGGCATCGTCTGGATGATCGTTGTCGTGCGGATGGCGCTGCGAAAGCATTACGGAGATTTCCGGATTGCGCTGGTTTCGCGCGCGCCGGCAGCCTGAGAACGGCGGGGGTGCTGCGTCGGCGGCCGATCCCAAGCCGTAGGACAAAGCCACCGCCAGACTGGCCTGTGTCTTGCACGCTCCAAGCTTGAATTGAGACGTCACCATCCATCTTTGGAGCGAGCGGATGACAGGCCATTCCCCATCCACCCCGCCGGTGCTGGCCGTGCCCGGCGCCGATCCCAGGCTCTACAACGAAGACCTCGCGCCGGCATCGCCCGCGGGACGGCACTGGGGAATTTTCGACATTTTCGCCATGTGGATGTCGGACGTGCATTCGGTCGGCGGCTACACCTTCGCGGCCAGCCTGTTTTTTCTCGGCCTGAACGGCTGGCAAGTGCTGTTCGCCATGGTCGTCGGCATCCTGGTGGTTTTCGGCCTGATGAATCTCATCGGCGGACCGTCGCTCAAATACGGCGTGCCGTATCCGGTCGTGGCGCGCATGTCGTTCGGCGTGATGGGCGCCAATCTCGCCGCCGTCGTGCGCGGCATTGTCGGCATCGTCTGGTACGGCGTGCAGACTTATTTCGCGTCCAAGGCGGTCGAAGTGCTGGTCATAACCGTCCTCCCGGGCGCGCAGGCCTGGCGCGAGGGCGGGGCGCTCGGATTATCGCCGCTTGGTTGGGCAAGCTTCCTGTTCATGTGGCTATTTCAGCTTCTCATCTTTCTCAACGGCATGGAGACGATCCGCAAATTCATCGATTTCTGCGGCCCGGCGGTCTACGTAGTGATGTTTGCGCTAGCGATCTGGGTGCTGACGCAGACCGGATTGTCGAGCCTGTCGCTTCAGCTCGCGCCGCCGGCGGCTGGATCGAGCTTCGGCCACATGGCCGGCGCCGCCATGCTGATCGTCGCCTATTTCGCCGCGCTCCTCCTCAATTTCGGCGACTTCGCCCGCTTCGCCAAGGACCGCAAAGCGATGACGGTCGGCAATTTCCTCGGCCTGCCGGTCAACTTCCTGGTGTTTTCCATCATCACGGTAATCGTCACCGCCGGCACGCTGAAAGTGTTCGGCGAGGCGATCATGGATCCGGTGCGCATCGTCGAGCGGATCGGCAATCCGTGGATCGTCGTGCTCGGTTCGCTGACCTTCATCGTGGCGACGATGGGGATCAATATCGTCGCCAACTTCGTGTCGCCGGCTTACGACATCGCCAACCTCAATCCGCAGCGCATCAGCTTCCGCATCGGCGGGCTGATCGCCTCG
>CAYVPC010000005.1:0-29116 GCA_964453555.1 uncultured Hyphomicrobiales bacterium
TATCTGATCGCCCACGGCAAGCATGCGCTGGTCGAGAAGCCGCTGGTCGCCGGCAGCGAGGCGGCGCTGGAAAAGCTGCAGCAGAAGGCACGCGCCGCGGGCGTCGTGATCTATGTCGCCTACAATCACCGCTTCGAGCCGCATTTCGTGCGCATGCGCGACCTGGTCAAGTCCGGCGCGCTGGGCCGGATCTATCGCTGCCGCATGTTCTACGGCAACGGCACGGCGCGGCTGGTGCGCAATTCCGACTGGCGCGACCAGGGCGCCGGCGTGCTCGACGATCTCGGCTCCCACGTGCTCGACACCGCGCGGTTCTGGTTCGGCGACGTCGGCGATCACTTCTCCATCGTCTCGGCCGCCAACTTTGAAAATCGCAGTCCCGACCATGTGGTCTTCGCGGCGCCTCACGGGAAGCCGCAACTCGAATTCGAGATGACGCTATTGAGCTGGCGCAATCACTTCACCTGCGATGTCATCGCCGAGAAAGGCAGCGCGCATATCAGTTCGCTCTGCAAGTGGGGGCCGTCCGAATTCATCCGTCGCGAACGGGTGCTGCCAAGCGGGCGTCCGGCCGAGTACCCGGTCACGCTTGTGCAGGACGATCCGACTTGGGCGCTGGAGTACGAGCACTTCAAAACGTTGTGCCGCGAGAGGGCGCCGACCGACTTGTCGAACGACATCTGGCTTAATCGCGTGCTCCGCAAGCTCGGCGCCGAGGCGACGGAAATCGCGCCGGCATGAAGAAACCGGTCATCGGCTATGCCGGAATGACCCATCTCGGCCTCGTTTCGGCGGCCGGGGCGGCAGGGCAGGGCTTCCGCACGGTCGCATTCGATCCGGATACGGCCCTGATCGAACGGCTGCGGCGCGGCGATCTGCCGGTGAGCGAGCCGGGTCTGCCGGAACTGATAGGCCGGCATAAGAGCGAACTTTCATTCAGCGCAGACGATGCCACGCTCGGCGAATGCGACCTCATTTACGTCGCCGTCGACGTGCCGACCGACGATCGCGGACAGAGCAATCTCGCGCCGGTCAAGGCGATGGTGGAGCGGGTACGCCACAGTCTTTCCGATCAAGCGCTGTTGGTCGTGCTGTCGCAGGTGCCGCCGGGATTTACCCGCGCTCTCCCGGTCCCGCCGGCGCAACTTTACTATCAGGTCGAAACGCTCGTGTTCGGACGCGCGGTCGAGCGCGCCGGCAGGCCCGAGCGCTTCATCGTCGGTTGCGCCGATCCGCGTCGACCATTGGCGCCGGCGCTGAAGGAGTTTCTCGCATCGTTTTCCTGTCCGATTCTGCCGATGGCCTATGAAAGCGCCGAACTCGCCAAGATCAGCATTAATTTCTGCCTGGTCGCCTCGATTACCGTCGCCAATACGCTCGCGGAGATTTGCGAGCAGGTCGGCGCCGACTGGTCCGACATCGCCCCTGCGCTCAAGCTCGACAAACGGATCGGACAGGGCGCCTATCTCAGCCCCGGGCTCGGTATTGCCGGCGGCAATCTGGAGCGCGATTTGCGGACCATTGTGCAGATCGGCGAAACAAAAAAAACCGACGTCGGCGTGGTGAAGGCGTGGCTCGCCAATTCCGCCCATCGCAAGGATTGGACCTGGCAGGTGCTGCAAAGCCAGGCCCTCAACGCCAACCCTCATGCCAGAATCGCGGTGCTCGGGCTCGCCTATAAAGAGAATACCCATTCGACCAAAAACTCCCCCTCGCTGGCGCTTTTGGAGCACTTACGCGGGGCCCTGGTGACCGTGCACGATCCGGTGGTGCCCGCTTCGGTCGCGCCGCGGACGATCGCCGCAACCGATCCGCTTGCGGCCGCGACCGGCGCCGACGTGGTGGTGATCGCTACACCTTGGCCGCAATACCGCGCGCTTAAGCCTGCCGATCTGGCGCGGGTCATGAAAGGCCGCGCCATCCTCGATCCGTATCGCGTGCTCGACGGTCAGGCTTGCGCGGCCGCGGGCCTGACCTATCACACCCTCGGCAGACCGCCGCTCGCGCCGGCGGCGTGACGACCAATTTCATGTTGCGTCACCGTCATTCGTCACCCGCAGCACCTACGCGGACCGTCGTCCTCGGGTCGGGCGGATTTATCGGCGGAGCGATTGTGCGCAAGCTCTCCGCTGGCGGCCGCGCCATTCTCGGACTGGGCCGCATAGAGCTTGACCTCCTCGCCGACGGCGCGGCGGCGCGGCTCGCTTCCGCCCTTCAGGCCGATGACGCGCTGGTTGTCGTCTCAGCGCGGGCCCCGTGCAAGACGCCGGCCATGATGCTGGAAAACATCCGCATGATGGCGTCGGTATGCGAAGCGCTCGCGGAGCGGCCCGTCGCGCATCTCGTCTATATTAGCTCGGATGCGGTTTATGCGGACGGCCCGCTGCCGCTGACCGAAGCTTCGCCGGCGGCGCCGACCAGTCTGCACGGCGCCATGCATCTCGCGCGCGAGCAGATGCTGCTCACTGCCGCTGGTGCGACGCCGCTTGCCATCCTGCGCCCGACGCTCGTTTATGGCGCGGGCGATCCTCACAACGGTTACGGTCCGAACCGATTCCGCCGCCAGGCAAGTCGCGGCGAGACGATTATTCTGTTCGGCGAAGGCGAGGAACGACGCGACCATGTCGATGTCGACGATATCGCCGAGGTCGTGCGCCTGGTGCTCGATCATCGTTCCGCGGGCGTACTGAATATCGCAACCGGCACCGTCGCCAGTTTTCGCGATCTTGCCGAAAAATCGGTCGCACTGGCAGCGCGGCAGGTTGCGATCAAAAGTTCCCCCCGCAACGGACCGATGCCGCACAACGGCTATCGTCCATTCGATCCGGCGGCGACCTTCCAGGCGTTCCCCGGCTTTCGCTACACCGCGATCGATGCCGGACTTGCGCGCGCGCAGCACCAGGAATTCGGCTGATGCCGCACGTCGAGCTATTGCGCGCTTTGCCGAAAACCAAGCGCAACATCCGAAAGCGCGCAGACGCCAAGGATCCGAACGTCATCGCTGTCGCTAAACAGTACGGCCAGATGTACTGGGACGGGCCGCGTGAATACGGCTATGGCGGTTATCGCGATGACGGTCGCTGGCATCCGGTGGCACGCGACATCATCGCGCGCTACGGGCTGCGGGCCGGCATGCGCGTACTCGATGTGGGCTGTGGCAAAGGCTTTCTGGTCAAGGCGCTGTTGAGCGAATGTCCAGGCCTCGAGGCGTTCGGCCTCGACATTTCCCGCTATGCGCTGATGCACTGCTCGCCGGAGGTGATCGGCCGCATTCATCTCGGCAGCGCCGATGATATACCGTTTCCGGACGGCTCGTTTGATTGCGTGGTTTCGCTCAACACTATTCATAATTTTCCGCGGCCGCGGGCGGTCGTCGCCATGCGCGAAATCCAGCGGTTGAGCCATGGGCGCGCTTTCGTGCAAGTCGACTCGTATCTGACGCCCCAGCAGAAGGAAATCTTCGAAAGCTGGGTGTTGACGGCGGAATTTCACGATTATCCCGACGGCTGGCTGAAGGTCTTTGCCGAAGCCAGCTACACCGGCGACTATGACTGGACGATCATCGAGTAGCTGGCGCAGGCGTAGTCGAGTGGTGGGGATGGCGACGAACGATAGCGGAGTAATGTCAACGGAAGCTCTTCCGGGTGTACAAGCGTTGCGCGCATTGGCAGCAGCCGCGGTGCTGCTCGCTCACACCGGCGGGGAATTCCAGCTGCATCTTTCGCTACCTCCGTTGGTGCCCGCCTTCATCAACGGCGCCGCCGGCGTCGATCTGTTTTTCATCATTTCCGGCTTCGTGATGGTCTATTCGTCCGAGCGATTGTTCGGACGCAGTGGCGCTTTTGGCGTCTTCCTGACGCGGCGCATCATCCGGATTGTTCCCCTCTACTGGGTCATGACGTCGGTGATGTTGGTCTGGGTTCTGGCCAGAGGTTTCGCGGCGTCGGACGCTAGCCCAACGCTTGCGTTGGCCTCCTATCTCTTTGTTCCTTATACGCGACCTACCGGCGAAATTGACCCGCTTTACGGTCTCGGCTGGACACTCAACTACGAGATGATGTTCTACGTAGTTTTTGCCTGCACGCTGTTCGCCGGTCGTGCCGTCGCGGTGTTGATCGCGTCCGCGATCCTGGTGGCGATGACGATCGTTCACTCGTTGCAGCTTCCAATGCCGCTGCAATTTGAATTTCTCAGTCGCCCGATCATCCTCGAATTCTCTTTAGGAATGGTGGTGGCGCTGATCTTTCGCACCGGCGTCAGGCTGCCGCGTATTGCCTGCTACGTCCTTTTTCTCGCCGCCGTGGCAATGCCGCTTTATCTGTTGTGGACTTCGCCGCCAACCCGATGGGAACTATGGGGAATACCGGCCACGATGCTGATGGCGGCAGTGGTTCTGGCGGATAAGCCGCTCTTCGTGCCTCTTATTGTGGTGATGCTTGGCGACGCTTCTTATGCACTTTACCTGATCCACCCTGCGGTCAATTTTCTGGTGCGACAAGTCGCGCAGCGAGACCTGTTTTTCAACCCGGCGACGATGCCGTGGCTTTATCTCGCGGCTGCACTTTGCCTGAATATTCTTGCGGCATTCGTGGTCTTTTACGGTTTTGAGAGGCCGACCACCAGATTTCTAAGAAACCGCTTCGATGTTCGTCGAAAGATGTCGCTGGAGCCACTACTGGCTCAATACGCTCCTGCTCCGCAGGGTCTCGACGCAGAAAGCGAATAGCGACAGGCAAAAGGGCTTTTGATGGGCAAGAGATACGCGATATTGGGCGGCGGCGGTTCGTTTGGAATCCACTCCGCACTTTATTTGCTCGATCATGCCGATCCAGAACTGGTGATGGGCATCGGCCGCAATCTGCTGCGGCCTGAGCCGTTCTCTCTCAATATCGAGAAACGCCCGCGCTACGAATACCACGCCTATCACGTCACCTATGAGATTGACTTGCTGCTCGAACTTCTCGACCGCAAGAAGCCGCAGGTGATCGTCAATTTCGCCGCGCAGGGCGAGGGCGCGGTGTCGTGGAAGCATTCGTGGCGCTTTTTCGAGACCAACTCGATGGCGCTGGCACGGCTTGCCGAGGAGTTGATGAAACGCGACTGGCTGGAGCGCTTCATTCAGATCGGCACCTCGGAAATGTATGGTTCGGTCGAACACGCGGCCAAGGAAGACGAGTCGATCAAGCCGTCGAGCCCTTATGCCGCCTCTAAGGTGGCCTTCGACATGTATCTCCTGTCCGTGCACAAATTCCTGAAATTTCCGATGAACATCATCCGGCCGTCGAATGCTTATTGTCCCGGCCAGCTGCTGCACCGGGTGATACCGAAAGCCGTGATCTGCGGGCTCAAGGGCGAGAAGCTGCCGCTGCATGGCGGCGGCCGTGCCGAGAAGTCGTATATCCACGCACGCGATCTCGGCCGCGCCATCCATCTGGTCGCGGAAAAGGCGCCGCTCGGCACGGTGTATAACGCCGGGCCGGCACTGCCCACCTCGATCCGCGAAGTGGTCGAGCGCACCGCCAGGGCGCTCGGCGTGCCGTTCGATCAGTTGTGCGAAGTGACCGGCGACCGCCTTGGCCAGGATTCACGTTACTGGCTAAATTCCTCGGCGATCAAACGCGAGGTTGGCTGGGAGCCGAAGATCGGCTGGGACGAGGGCCTAGCGGAAATGGTCGTCTGGGGTCGCAAATATTTCGATCAGCTCAAAGACTGGCCGACCGGCTACACCTTGCGGGCGTGAGGACAAGAGCGTGGACGCAAGTACGGCAATGATTAGGCGCAACAGCGTCGACCTCGCCGCGGCGCGGCGACGCTGCCGCGGCTATCGCCGGCGCATTCTCGATATCTCGCAGCAGGTGACCGCGCTGCATATCGCGCCGGCCTTTTCCTGCACCGAAATCACCGATCTCCTCTACAACGATCTGATGCGCCGCGAAGGAAACGATGAGTACCGCGATGTCTTCCTGATGTCGAAAGGCCACGGCTGCATGGTTCAATATGTCATCCTGGAAGAGCAGGGTGTCCTGTCGCGCGCCGATCTTGATGCTTATTGCAAGCCGAACGGCCGTCTTGGTGCGCATCCCGACTACGAGACGCCGGGCATCGTCGCGTCCACCGGATCGCTCGGCCACGGGCTCGGCATGGCGACCGGCCAAGCTTATGCCGAAAAGCTCAAAAACACTGACGTGCTGATTTATTGCGTATTGTCCGACGGCGAATTCCAGGAGGGCTCCACCTGGGAAGCCATGATGATGGCAGCAAACCTCAAGCTCGATAACCTGATTGCCTTCATGGACTACAACGACTTTGGCGGTCTCGAGCGGATGAGCGACGGCCATCAGGCTTTCTATCCCCTGGTGCCAAAGGCTGAATCCTTCGGCTGGGAAGCGGTCGAGGTTGACGGTCATGACGAGGAAGCGATGCGGGAGGCGGTTGTGAACCGCCGCGGCGGCCGCCCGCTGCTGCTCGTCTGCCGTACCGTCAAGGGCAAGGGCATCTCCTACATGGAGAATGTCGCCATCTGGCATTATCGCTCGCCCAACAAGGAAGAATATCAGCAAGGCGTCAGGGAGCTGGCAGAGGCCCCGCTGTGAGAAACCGGTTCGCCGATACGTTCTACGAACTCGGCAAAGCCGATCCGCGGCTGTGCGTTGTCGTGGCCGATATTTCGCCGGCCGGATCGATCGCAAAGTTTCGCAGCGAGTTTCCAAAGCGCTTCGTCAATACCGGGGTCTCTGAGCAGATCATGATTGGCATGACTGCTGGTATGGCGCAGCGCGGGCTCAAGCCATTCGCCTATACGATTGCGACCTTCACCCTCTATCGTCCGTTCGAGATGGTGCGCGACGATCTCTGCTATCAGAATCTTCCAGTCACCATCGTCGGCATCGGCGGCGGCGTGACCTATTCGACGCTCGGTGCTACCCACCACGCACAGGAAGACGTAGCGATCGCGAGCGCAATCCCGAACCTGTCCGTCGTTGCGCCATGCGATCCGAACGAGACCGAGGCGGCGACGCGCTGGTGCGCGGTCCAAGAGCAGGGCCCGGTTTATCTGCGGCTCGGCAAAGCCGGCGAGCCCGATCTCTCCAAACAAGCGCTTGATCCGTGGGCATTCGGAAAGCTGCGCCGGCTCCGCGCTGGCCGCGATGTCTGTATTCTGTCCTACGGCCCGATCATGAAGCGCGCTTTTGCGGTCGCCGAGCGGCTGGAAGCCGCCGGCAAGAGCGTGGCGATCGTTTCTGTCCACACGCTTAAGCCGCTCGACCGCAGTGGATTGGCCGAGATTCTGCGATCGTTTGGCCACGTCATCGTCATCGAGGAATGCGCGCCGAACGGCAGCCTTGCGATGCGCGTCAAGGAGCTGGCCTGGGATGTCGACGCGGATTGCCGGCTCGATACTTTTACCCTGCAGGATGCGTTCATCCACTGCTACGGCAGCCATGACGACATTCTCGATGCCCACGGGCTCGGCGTTATCGAGATGGCTGCCCGCCTCGGACTGCAATGAGCGCAAGCGCAGGCTGGGTATGACCGCCGCAGTGATTGAGTCCAAAGCCGATGCACTCGCGATCGCCGGCGGTAAGCCGGTGCGCGCTCGCCCGATGCCGCCGCGTTTTGCGCTCGGTGAAGCCGAGATTGCGCTCATCCATGAAGCGATTGCACACTATCAGGAGAAGAAGGTCGATCCCGGCTACCAGGGCGTATTCGAGAAGCGCTACACCGACGCATTCGTCAAGTTCATGGGCGCCGGCTACGCGGATGCGGTGGCGACCGGCACCGCTTCGCTCTACGTCGCCATCGCCGCGCTCGGCTTGCCGCCCGGTAGCGAGGTGATTGTGTCGCCGATCACCGATCCGGGCACGCTTTCGGCGATCGTGCTCAATCGTCTCGTCCCGCGTGTCGCCGACAGCGAGCCCGGCACATACAATATGGGCCCCGAGCAATTCGCCGCACGCGTCACGCCGAATACGCGGGCGGTCATGCTGGTCCACTCGCTGGGACGCGCCGCCGACGTCGTCGGCGTGGTGAACGAAGCGCACGCCCGCGACATCCGCGTGATCGAGGATTGCAGCCAATCGCACGGCGCCCGCGTCAAAGGCCGACCGATCGGCAATTTCGGCGACATCGCCGCTTTCTCCACCATGTACCGCAAGGCCCACATGACCGGCGGCGCGGGAGGCGTGGTATTCTCAAACGACATCGAGCTTTATCACCGCGCCCTCGCTCATGCCGATCGCGGCAAGCCGTCATGGCAGCCGGATTTCGACGACCGCAATCCGAACCAGTTCCTGTTCCCGGCGCTCAACTTCCACACCGACGAAATCTCCTGCGCGATTGGCATCGCCTCGCTGCAGCGGTTGCAGGACACGCTGATGAAGCGTTTGACGTTTCTCGCAGAGTTGACCGGCCGGCTAGTCGATCGAGCGAAAGTCTGCAAGCCGTTCGGCTATTCGCCCAACGACGCGCCATTTGTCTACCCGATTATCGTGGACGTGGAGCGGATATCGTGCAGCAAGGAGCAGTTCGCCAAAGCCGTGATGGCCGAGGGTATCGGGCTCAATCCGCACTATCAGTATCTCGTTTCCGACTGGCCATGGCTAAAGCCTTACCTGACCGACGATTTCAACACGCCAAATGCCCGCGACATTCGTGATCGTTCGTTCATGCTGTACGTCAATGAAAACTACGGCATCTCGGAAGCGAGCGACTGCTCCAAGGCCATCGGCAAGGTTGAGAAGTATTTTGCGCGCTAGTGTCCGCGCCCCGCTTCGCAAACGCACCGCCAATGCTTCCCGCAAATTTCTTGACGGACGGCAGTCCGCTCCACTGCGCCGACGCCGTCGCCGCGATTATCGTCGCCGATGGCGGACGTTACCTGATGCAGTTGCGCGATGATATCCCGCGCATCTTTTATCCCGGCTTTTGGGGCTGTTTCGGCGGCGCGGTTTCGGCGGGCGAGGAGCCATTGACCGCGCTCAGGCGCGAATTGCACGAGGAACTCGAATTCGCGCCCAAAGATTGCGCCAAGATCTTCAGCCTCGACTTCGATCTCAGCGGTGTCACCGGCAGGAAGAATTACCGGCACTATTATGTGACGAGCACGACCGAAGCCGAAGTCGATCGGTTTATCCTTGGTGAGGGCGCGGCCATGAAATTGTTCACGCCCGGCGAAATCTTCGCGCTGGCGAATGTCACGCCTTACGACGCGTTCGCGCTGTGGCTGCACAGCGCGCGTGGCCGGCTGAAATAATCTGACGCCCGCGCGCGCCGATCCATGCGGAACAAATCGCTGCTGATTATCGGCATGGACGGAACGGTAGGCGCAGCCCTCTTGAGGCTCTGCCAATCAGCGGGCATCCGCGCCTTCGCCACGACCCGGCGTCGACCGGCCGGCGTTGCCCAACTGTATCTCGATCTGTCCGATCCGACACTTGACTCGGTCGAGCTTCCGCAAACGGGCGTGGCGATCATCTGTGCCGCCGCCAACGGCTTCGCGAATTGCCGCGCCGACCCCGCGAATGCGCAGCGTATCAACGCCGACGCGGTGCGAATCCTCGGTGGCAAGCTCGTCGCGCGCGGCTGTCGCGTTATTTATCTTTCATCGTCGGCCGTGTTCGATTTCAGCCGCCCGCATATGGCCGCGGCGAGCGCGCTATGCCCGGCCACTGTTTACGGGCAGTCGAAGGCGGCCGGTGAAAAGGCGACGCTGGCTCTCGGCCCGATGGGAACCATTGTCAGGCTGACCAAGGTCGTGACACCAGGGATGGTTCCTCTCGGCGCCTGGGTCGGGGACCTGCAATCAGGCAAGACAATCCGCGCGTTTTCCGATCTGCATTTTTGTCCAATTTCGCTCGATTTTGCCGCGCGTGCGATCCTGGCAATCGCGAAAGCCAACGTGGGCGGAATCTTCCAGATTTCGGGCGCAGCCGACATGAGCTATTTCGACGCTGCCTCCCACCTCGCGAAGGGGTTGGGACTGGAGAGCCGGATGACGGTCGAGGATCACGCCGCGGCGCACGGAATTCCGCGCGAGGAAATCGCGAGATTCACCTCTCTCGACTCTTCACGCTATCAGACCCTGTCGGGGATAGCCTCGCCCGCGCCTCTTGACGTTCTTGACGCCGTTTATCAGCCGGCGAAGAAGCCAGTCGTGGTCGGATCGAAGTGATGGCTGCGCCATGCTGCCAAGTGTGCGCAAAAAGTGCGCTCGATTTCATCCCGGAATACGCCAAGTTGCCACGCGCCACGTCCGATTCGCGGCCTTGGCGTGCCGGAGGGCAACTCGCTGTCTGCACGCATTGTGGGGCCATTCAGAAAATACCCGACGCAAAGTGGATCGATGAGATCGGACGGATCTACAACGGTTACGACATCTACCATCAGTCGGCCGGGTCAGAGCAGCTTATATTCGCCGGCGGCGGCGAAGCCGAGCCGCGTTCGAAACGGCTTGTCGACTACCTTGTGCGCGAGGCCGCCGTTCCGTCGGCTGGAAAGCTCCTCGACATCGGATGCGGCAACGGCGCGGCGTTAAGCAATTTTTCGAAAGCGCTGCCGGGCTGGGCGTTGCACGGCGCCGAGCTCAACGATTCAACCATCGCGTCATTGCGGACGATTCCCGGATTTGTCGCTTTGCATACCGGCCGCCTGGATGACATCGACGAGCGTTTCTCGCTGATCAGTCTCATCCACACCCTGGAGCACGTGTTGGCTCCCGCCGAGCGGCTCAAAGAGGCGGCCAGTCTTTTGGAAACGAATGGGACTTTGTTTGTCGAAGTTCCCAATGTTGAAACTTCGCCGTTTGATCTTCTGGTGGCCGACCATCTCCTGCACTTTACGTCTGCCACGTTGGGACTGCTTGCCGGCGCCGCGGGCCTGCGAGCCTTGCAACTCGGCAATCACCTCCTTGACAAGGAACTAACCTTGCTTGCGACGCCCGGCTGCGCCGACGCGGCCGCCCTAAATCCGCAACGGGGCGTTGAGCTGGCAAGAAAAACGGTCGCTTGGCTGGGCGAAGTCTTCGCTTCGGCGCGGTCCGCCGCCGACAAAGGGCCGCTCGCCATCTTTGGCACTGCCATCGCAGGCATGGCGCTTTACGGTGCGTTCAGGGGTTCGGTCGAATTCTTCATCGACGAAGATCCGCACCGGATCGGACGTAAGTATGACGGCAAGCCGGTGCTGGCGCCTGCCGCCGCGCCTCGCGACGTGCCAATCCTTCTCGCCTTCCCGCCGGCAAGCGCGCTGTTGGTCGCGCAAAAATGCCGCACGCTCGGGCTGCGTTGCATCCTTCTGCCGCCCTCAATTCGGCTTTCCTAAGAGGCACTTGGACATATGACCGACGCCGATAAGATCGGGGAGGGCGAGCCGCATTACCGCAGGCTGATGGACATGTTGCGGAGGCGTGGCGTCGACCGCCTCGGGCTGATGACCGGCTGGGCCTGGCAGGACGACCCACGGCATCTGCTGTTCACGCTATCGCGCTACAAGTTCGTCGCCAAGATGCTGTCCGGCCTGGACCACGTGCTTGAAGTGGGATGTTCGGACGCGTTCGCGACCCGGATTATCGCGCAAGAAGCAAAGCGCATCGTTGCCGTGGATTTCGACGCCGAATTCATCGACGACGCGAAAGAGCGCGCCTCGGACCGCTGGAAGGTCGAATTGCGGCTGCACGACATCATGCGCGCTCCCGTCGATGGGCAGTTCGACGCTGCTTATGCCATGGACGTTCTGGAGCACATCCCGCCGGATAAGGAGCACATTTTTATCTCGAATATTTGCGCAAGCCTCAAGCCGGCGGGCGTCCTTATCATCGGCACGCCCTCGCTTGAGTCGCAGGCCTTCGCCTCACCGCAAAGCAAGGAGGGGCACGTCAACTGCAAAACAGGGCCAGACCTGAAATTGGTGCTCGCCAAATATTTTGCCAACGTCTTCATGTTCAGCATGAACGACGAAGTGGTTCATACCGGCTATCAGAAGATGAGCCACTATCTGGTCGCGCTCTCTTGCGGGCCGAAATCGCGTCGGAGCGCCGCCGATTGATCGCGATGGCCGAAGCTGTGACGCGGAACCAGCGGCGAGGGGACGCCGTGCTGGAGCGGCCGTTTCACTTCATGATCGTCCTATGGGGCGAGCGTTTCCGCAACTATTTTCTCGAGTATTGCCTGCCGAGCCTACTGGCGCCGGGAAATATTCCGGCGCTGGCCACCAGCCGACCGAGCAAGTTCCTGATCGCCACGCGGCCCGAGGATTGGGCCGCCATGCGCGAGACGGCAATATTCAGGAAGCTTGAAAGCTATATCGAGCCTGTCTACCTGGAGATACCTCCCTGTCCGCCCGGGCGTGCCGGCGTTGACCATATGGGCGTCGGGCACAAGCTCGCCTGTGAGATGTCGTTCCGCGAGCAGGCCTATGCCGTACTTGCTTATCCCGACTGCGTATTTTCCGATCGCGTGATCGAGTGGATGCAAAGGCTTGCGCACGGTGGAAAGCAGTTAGTGGTTTGCCCAGCGCTGCGATTTGGCGAAGAACCGCTTTTGCTCAACTTGCGATCACGCGGTTTGATCCCGCGAGAAAGTCGCCGCGATAGCGGCCAGCCAATCGCCCTGCCGGCACGCGAGCTCGCTTGCGCGGCGATCAACGGCTTGCATGCTGAGACGTTGAGCTATGAATGGGATGCGTCTTATTTTGGCTTGATGCTGGCTGCCGTTTGGTGGCGCGTGCCCGACGAAGACGGGATGGTGCTGCACAGTCTTAACTGGAGCCCGCTCCTTTTGGACTTCGCCTCGCTGGGGAATCTTAGTACATCAACGCTCGAATCCTGGACGATCGACGGCGACTTTCTAGGTCGGAATATCAGCCCGAGTGCTGCCATTCACGTGATCGAGGATTCCGATGAAGCCTTTCTCGCCAGCTGGGCGCCGATGGAGGAGAAACTTGAGTCGATCGGCGCGCTGGGTCGTCTACTGTTTAAAGATCGCACCTTGCGCGAACTCGTACGTGCGGCACAACTGCGCCGCGTTTACTATGGGCCGTACATCGATTGGCTCAAACGCCGTCTGTTCCTACAGACCGTACGCTGGCACAGCCGGCCCCTAAGTGAAGCCTGGCAACCGGTGGAGCGCCAGGCCGCCAAGACATTGAGCGCGTATATCGACGAAGCGCTTGCGCCCAGAGTTTCGCATCGCTTCGGGTGGAGATCGCTGGTCGCCGCCACCAGCGTCGTGCTGTCCGTCGTCGAGCCTTTCGTCCAAGCCTGGGTCTATCGTGCGGCCGTGCGCCGGCGGGTTTTGCAGATACTTCGCGGAAATCCCGATGCCATTCGCCGCGTTCTTTGGCACGGGGACCGCGTCGTGCATCAACTCTTTGGGCGCACATTCAACCGGCCCATGCCCAGGCCGCCGGCGTAATATGGAGACGGTGATGCAGCGCACATATGCGTCCGTCGATATGCTCGACAGGCCGTTTCATTTTGCGGTGGTGCTGTGGGGCGAACGCTTCCGCAATTATTTTCTTTACTATTGCCTGCCCAGCCTGTTGTCGCCCGGTAATATTCCCTCGCTCGCGACCCGACGGCCCAGCAAGTTTCTTATAGCCACGCTGCCCGACGACTGGGCCGCCATGCGCGAGACAGCGATCTTCAAAAAACTTGAGAGCTATATCGAACCGGTTTACCTGGAAATTCCAGCGTGTCCGCCGGGACGGCACGGCTGCGAACACATAGGCGTTGGCCATAAGCTGACCTGCGAAGTGTCGTTTCGCGAGAAGGCTTATGCCGTGCACGCGACGCCCGACTGTATGTTCTCCGACGGCGCTATCGCCCGGGTACAAGCGCTAGCGCGCGAGGGAATGGAAGTCGTGGTTTGCGCCGCGCTTCGATTCGCCGAAGAGCCGGTTTTTCAAAATTTACAGTCGCGCGGCCTTATTCCGAGGCAGTGTGCACGCGATACCGGAGAGCCACTCGTCCTCCCGGCGCGTGACCTCACGTGGGCGGCGATCAATGGTCTTCACTCGGAAACACTGACCTATGAATGGGAGGGTCCCTATTTCGCGCCGAGGCCGGCTGCTGCTTGGTGGCGTGTGCCAGATGAAGACGGGGTCGTACTGCATTGCCTGAGCTGGTTTCCCCTGCTGCTCGATTTCGCGTCGGTGAAGGAGCTGGATGTATCCATGCTCGACTACTGGACGATTGACGGAGATTTTCTCCATCGTAACGTCGGGAGCAGTGAAGCGGTTCACGTCGTTGAAGATTCCGATGAAGCCTTTGTAGTGAGTTGGACTCCTTCCGCGGAAAGACTCGAATCAACCAAGCGGTTGGCTCTGCTCGAAAACACCTCGGCTCGCGAATTGATACACGCCGTACAGCTGCGACGGACCTACTACGGGCCCTACATCGATCAATTCAAGCGCCGAATGTTCGTGCACACGGTGCGCTGGCACGGTCGTCCGCTTACGGGCGCGTGGCGGCAGGTCGAGAACAAAGCCAGCCAAATTCTAAGTGCTTTTATCGATGAAGTACGGGCGGGGGGCGAAGTACCAGCACCGGCTTGGCGGTCTCTTGTCAGGATTACCTGCGCCGTATCGTCCGTTTGCGAACCAATGGTCCACGTCTGGTTTCATCATGGCGCGGTGCGCCGCCGCCTTGCCCAAATCCTTCGCGGTGACCGCGACGCAATGCGACGCGCGCTCTGGCATGTCGAGCGCATCGCTTACGAATTTTGGGGACGCCCCTTCAACAAATCGGCGCCCAAGCCGCCGGCCTGACGCAATCATTCAAATGAACAACCGATAGTAAGTGAGGTGTGGAAATGAACGAGCATGTGAATCCGCTGGAGCAGGTTTTGGCAACCAAGCTTCCGCGCGAGGGCGGGCAGATTACGCTGCGCGACAAGCCTTATGTCGTCACTGGCGGTATTCTCCGGCAGAAGCAATTGATGGCGGACATCCAGGAGGATATCGCCGGTTTCTACGACGTGCACTGGAAGGAGCCCGGCGCCTACGACAACACCGCGAGCGACGCGTTCCAAGTGCAGCTGTTCCGCGGCATGTTTCCCGGCTTCGAGGCGAAGGTCGCGCAGCAGGCCAAGGACGGCATGGTGGTCCTCGATGTCGGCTGCGGTTCGGGCGTGGCCGGCCGCGCCTACTTCCACGATGTCTTCGAGCGCATCCGGTATATCGGCGTCGACATGTCCTCGGCCATCGAACAGGCCAAAGCGGACTTTGCCAAACTCAACATTCCGGTCGGTCTGTTGCAGGCCGAGCTCAATACGTTGCCGTTCCCGGATGAGACGGTGGACTTCGTCTTCTGCCCGGGCGTGCTGCACTATACGCTCGACATGAAGGAAGCGATCGGCAGCTTGGCGCGAGTGCTCAAGAAGGGCGGCCGCTTTATCACCTGGATCTACAAGAAGCAAAAGCCAATCCGCCACCTGACCGACGCTTACATTCGCTCGGTGATCTCAAAGCTTCCGCCACAGGAAGCCATTGCCGCGGTCGAGCCGTTGACCAAGCTCGGCATCGCGCTCGGCAAGATCAAGGACGAGATCGAAATTACCGAGGACATCCCGTTTCTGGAAATCAAAAAGGGAAAGTACAAGGTTCAAGCCTTCTTCTACTATCACATCATGAAGCTCTTCTATAATCCAGATCTGCCCTTCAAGCGACATGTCATCAACAATCTCAACGCCTATGCACCCAAGCACGTGCTGTTTCTACCCGAAGCAGAGATCCGTTCGTTCTTCACCGACCTTAATTTCAAGATCGAATCGTGGAGTGCAGAAGGCAACGGCATCGGCATCGTCGCCGCAAAGGCGTGAGTGAAGACTTCGATGGCGAGCAATCGGCTTGATTTGAGCGACAACGGCCTGCCGCGGCTCCTGCGGGCGTCCTCGGTGGCGCGGCTGCGCGAAGATTTGCTGGCGCGGGAGTCGCCGCTCTGGAACGGCGATCTCAAGCGCATTGCGATTCTTGGCGTCGGACCGGAGGGCGCCAGGCTGGCCGATATCTGCCTGTCTCGCGGCATCGATATCGTTGGTGCCTATGATGGAAATGCGCGTAAGCGCGGTGCCCCTTTCGCCGGGTTGAATGTTTTTCCATCCGAGGCGTTGACCCAACTCCCCCGCGACATTCCGATCGTGATCGCGTCGCATCGCGTCCTCGGCGGCTACGAATCCCTGCGAGCGCTTGGTTACACCGCCGTGCCGTTCGCCTATCTGCAAGTGGCGGCACCGGCACGTTTCCCGCCGCACGCTTTTTACGACGGCTTGCTGGAGGATCTGTTCGAGCATCGTGAGCAATACGTCCGGTTGGCCGAGATGCTTGCCGACGAGCAGTCACGCGCCACGCTCAATGCCATTATCGCCTATCGGCTGACGCTCAATCCGCTTTATCTGCGCGATGTTGTCGATTGGAATCTTTACGGTGCATTGAGCTTTGGTGATGACGAAGTTTACGTGGATTGCGGCACCTACAACGGCGATTCAATTCAGCTTTTTTCCGAGCGTGTGAAGGGCAAATATAAAAAGGCGTACGGGTTTGAGCCCGACAAAGAAACATTCAAGGTTCTGAGCGCGCGTTTTGGCAACAATTCGCGTGTCGAACTCGTCAACGCCGGCGTTTACTCGCGTTCAGGCGCACTAGGCTTCATTGCCGACAGCAGCCGCGCCGCCAAAATCGACCCCGATAGCAGAGTTAAGATCGATGTCGTTTGCCTCGACGATCGGATTCAGGAAAAGGTCACCTTCATCAAAATGAATATCGAAGGTGCTGAGATCGAAGCGCTCAAGGGTGGCCGGAGCCTCATCGGAAGGTACGCACCAAAACTCGCAGTTTCCGGTTACCACCGTCCGACCGATCTGTGGCAATTGCCGCAGCTCATTATGGAATTGAATGGGCGCTACGGGCTCTACCTTCGTCAGCAGGACGGCGGCATCATTGAAAGCGTCATCTACGCCGTCGAATCTACCTGAGTTCGTCTATCCCGGCCATTTAGTTGAGAACCTACGTACCGCGGCACTCAAGAGCTTTCCGGAGGATCCGGGATAATAAATTAACCCAAACGAAAAGACGTGCAGAGCCCTTCGCGCAAAGTGAAAGGCCCTAAACGTCAAACGCGATGCATAAGGGGCTGCAGAAAACACAGTACCTACCGCCTTATTCTGCCATCTTTCGCGGCTCCTAAAAGCCGATTCCATAAGCGCCCTACTTCGTAAGAGGCATTGCTCGTAGTCCGAATCAACGGTGTCGCCGTGAAGAATAATCGGCATCGTGTAGAGCCACTTACGCCATGGATCCAGGTTACGGTCGTAATAAAATCTGCTGATTTCGGACGTGCGCTTGGCTCTGCCTAAGCCTAGAGAATAGAACAATGCATTGAGGGACCGAGCGCGCCGATTGTGGAAAGCAAAATCAAACGCATTCTCTGGCGTGAGTGAGATAAACGTGCCTTGCGAAGAATCATTTAACAGCGCTACTTGATCCGTAGCGCGTAAATGCCCAAAATTGCTCCATACGTAATGTGAATCGATAGTGTCATTTTTCAAGGTGTCGTCGACATAACGTGGGATTGCCGCGTAGTCTGCAAGGAGAAGTGCCCAGCTCGCCGTGTAGAGTATGAGGCCGTCGCGTCCCGGAACCCGCCAAAATGACCAAATTGGATAGTCATCGAATTCAGGCCCATCGAAGTCGTAGCGTAGAATTTCCGGATGCAGCGAGTTGGCCGCAACTGAACCCATAAATGGAGCTGGCAGCGCAGCAGCTTGGCCGGCCTTTAGAAGCCCGGCATCATTGATCCGCTTGAGTACCTTTTCCATATTAAAGCGCAGCGCGGGGCAGACGACGGCCTTTTTACCTGACTCGATGAACTCCACCGCTGACTTGATCAGGCCATCCGAGCACAGCAGATCCGGCGCAAGGAATCCGGCTATCGCGCCGTCATCGTAGGCGCGTCGCGCGGCTATCTGATGTCCGCTCGACATATGCAATTGGGGTGGGACGTCCTTTCCCGGATAGCCGATGAACAGCGGTAGCGGCTCGACATATTCGGCCAGCTGGCGCATCAGCGGTCGGCCCATTAATGCATCCCAATCCTCGTTCGTCGTGCAAATGATCAGTTTTGAGCCGGGCCGGTCTTTCAGCACCGGAATATTGCCTGGCGCCAATAATGTCGGAAGGAGCAGCGAGTAAAAGTGCTCGCGAAACTCCGCGCCCCAGAATGTGAGCATGAAATAAAATTTGCGCGGCGAACCGGCGCCGAATGCGTTCTTGTCCGACATACTTTGCTCGTTAGCGCGGCCCAACCCCCAGTCCCCAGATGTAGTGTGCCATCGGACCGTAGCCGGTATGGACAACTTCATCATTCATCGAAAACATGAATACATTTTGAAAATACCGTGACAGCATCTCGCGCAACGTCTGTTGGGTTTTTAGATTGACATGGCCCTCGCGCGAATGCTGGCTCGCATATTGCTCGGCATTCTTGTTCGGCGTTCCCATCAGCACAAAGCCGTCGGGCGTTAGACTCCGTGCTATGTTACCCATGAAGAGCGGTTCCTCTCTTTCGAAAATATGTTCGATGACATCAACTAGGTAAATTGCGCGTGCGCGCTCCGAATGGGGAGCAGCGCGAAAATCGTGGTAGTGGAATTCGATGTTGTTGAAAGCCTCGCAGCGCGTTCGGTTCTGTTCGATGGTTTCCTCGTCGATGTCGGTGCAAATTAATCGCTTGACCGCTTGGGCCACGATCGGGGCGCCGAAGGCATCGCCGCATCCGATCTCGATAGCAACATCCGCGCCGGTGAGCATTTTCGACGCAAATTTGTATCGTGACGTGATGAACGACAACATGCGCGGGTCTTTGACATAGGCCTGCGCCGTCGCCCGACCCAGCGAAACGTCGAACTGGTCAAGATTTGTGCGAATGGATAACCAGAGTGCCTTGGAATCGTGCGCGTCTGTCATTTCGTTTTGATAGTTGGAGATCTCGGATGGTAGTAATAATTTCTAATAGCACACGGTCAGGTTCCGGTGTAGCTTGTTCTATTGCTGCCATTCAGAGCCTGCTTTCGTTGGTCCATCAACGTTTTAGGCTGGGAGAATACCTCCGATGATCGATCATTCCAAAGCTGCTTGGGTTGACCCCAAGTACGACTGGAAACCTATTCCGATTCCGGAACTTCCCGAGCGGCTGCTCGTCGATTTCGCAACCAAGTGTAACTTGCGTTGTCCCATGTGCCCGGTATGGGGCTCGGAGGACAACAATGCGATCGATTCGGTCAAGGGCGTGATGGACCTCGACGCCTCGAAGCGTCTGATCGAGGAAATGGCGCCGGCGCATCCGCTGATCCAACCGAACATGTACGGCGAGCCGTTGCTGGTGCCGAATTTGCGCGCACGGCTGGCCGAAATGAAATCCCGCGGCATCTCGATCGCGATGAATACGAATGGCCTGACGCTGGATGACGATTTGGCCAGGTTCATGGTCGAAATTGAAGTCGACGCGATCTCCTTCAGTATCGACGCCGTCAGCCGTGAGGCATTGATGAAAATTCGCGGCATCGACAAAATCGAAAAGATCGAAGCGGCGGTATTCCGCATGCTGGCCGCGCGTGGTTCGCGCCAACTACCCCGCATCAGTGTCTCGTTTACACTCCAGGAGGCCAACCGGCACGAAGAAGCTGAATTTGTCGAGCGCTGGAGCGGCATCGTCGATTGCGTGCGGGTCGGGTTGCTATTCGAAAACGGTACTTTCCCCGACATGACGGTGCCGGAGAAGCGTTTGCCTTGCCCAACTCTCTACAAGACGATGCCCATTCACAATGACGGTACCGTCACTGTCTGTTGCCTCGACGGGTTTAAGGACACCAACGTCGGCAACGTCATCGAGAAGGGTATCAAGGAAATTTGGCAGGGCGAGGAATTCGCGAAAGTTCGTTACTATCACGAGACTGGACAGTGGAACAAAGTGCCGTTCTGCGCAAAGTGCAACGGCTGGGCGCAATATGAATTTGAAGACGAGGTTCGCGACGGCTTGCTGATCCGGCGCTCTCCCGAGTTCACCTATTACAATCGCGTCGACCGGCTGAACAATTGGCAGGGTCGAATTCGCGGCGCGCATCCGGAACCGTCGCTCGATCTCGAAAGCGCGATGGCCGCAGAGTAACTCGCTTTCGCTGCACTCGGTTTTCACCTGTCACATCCTCGCGTGGGTCTATAGTAGTGAATGTTTCTGTAACACCGCCGTTGCCGCTTGACCGCCGCAAACGGTCAAGAGCGTTATGCGTAGCTGCGAATGCGGCAATTCGCAAAGGCGACCTTGAATTGGGCCAACGTCTGCTCGTTCAGGCGGATGTCGACGATCCGCGCAATCGCTATCCCGAAAGGCGACTCCTATGGCTCAGGCTGATGGGGAGGCTGAAGGGAAAGAAGCACGAGCCCAAAGCTAAAGGCCGCAAATTCGATTTTCTCTACGCGCCCACCCTGCGCGGTCTCTCGACTGAACTCAGCTCTTTGCTTCCCCTTCACCCGGACGCTTTTTGTGTCTCCAAGACGGAGCTTGACGACGCAATAGAGCACACTACAGAGCCCGCGCTCCTCGGCAAATATCAGCGGCAGCTTCTGAACTATCGGAACCGTCTGAAGGCCGGCCTCGTTCAGCACGCTTACATTGCCGGTCAGCGGGCCGGTCCGGAAGTCGCCGAGCGTCTGGCGAACGTCACGACGCGCAAGCTATTTATCCATGGCGTTCGCGATCCAATGAGCCTGGTAATTTCCGAGTTCAACCACGAACTGACGGCCAAGCATTGCGGCGCGTACCAATTTTGGCCGATCGATTCCGAGGCTTTGTTTTGTCGGGCTGAGTACGCGCTTGAGGGTTCGCCGAAGTACAAAGGAATGATCAACCAGCCAAACGGTAATTGGCTTGGAAATACTCGGTCAGCGAGATTGGAATTGACTCAGGCGTTGCTTGAGGAGTCCCTGTCGAGGGCGCGGCACTTTGCCGTCGGAAGCACTTATGCGCAGCATTTCGACAGCTGGGTGCCGGTGAACCTCGAGCGACCTCCGCCTGGACAGCCTGGCGTCCTAAGCCGGGTATTCGAGGCCATAGGAGTTGATTCCCGTTTCAGGCATCCTGCTTTTGCCGTGTCTGAAGCGACGACAGTTCATCGTCTCATGGTCCAGAACTGGCTTGCGGTGGATGCTTTTGGGCACGCACTTTTTATTGGCCTTGGCTTTGCCGACCGGATGATGTTCTCGAACACCTTCCTGATGTCCGAAATTTTGACCTTCCAGCCTGACAACAGGTTTGCCGCTGCGGGACTTGGCGACCGTCCTCTATGCGCCACGGTGCAACATGCGCAGTGGCAGTTATTGCCTCGTGAGGTACGGATCCGGCTGGTTGAGTCCGATGAATTGCAGAATTTTTTGGCGTTAATCCTGATACCGGCATGGCTCAACAGTTATGCGCGCTGGAAATCGACGATGGACAAACTTCTGCTGCGCGAGCTGCAGCCAGCCGATCTGGCACGGCTACGTGAAAAGATCGGTCCGGACCTGGAGCGCTTCCTCAAGCACCATCCCCAGTTCGAGAAAGTTTGGTCGTCAACGCGAATGATCATCGGATCGTGAGCCGTTGCGGCATTCGCTTCGCGGGCGCGCCAAGGCACTCGGCCGAGAATCGTACCAACACGCTGCCCCAATAAATTCATCGGCAATCTTGACAATTCCCCAGCAAATGAAATCGGCTCGCTATCCGAGGCGCTTACGACAGCTTGAGGCGGAGGCGATTTACATCATGCGCGAAGCCGTGGCCGAGTTCACGAACCCGGTCATGCTTTACTCGATCGGCAAAGATTCCAGCGTGATGCTGCACATCGCGCATAAAGCCTTTTTTCCCGGATCGCCGCCGTTTCCGCTTTTGCATATCGATACTACGTGGAAGTTCCGCGAGATGATTTCTTTTCGCGACAACACTGCCGCGCGGCTCGGGATGAAACTTCTCGTCCATGTCAACGAAAAGGGAGTCACCGCCGGCATCTCCCCCGTCGCCTCCGGTTCGGCCATCCACACGCAAGTGATGAAAACGGAAGCGCTGCGGCAAGCTTTGGACAAATGGGGCTTTGATGCCGCATTCGGCGGGGCACGGCGTGACGAGGAAAAGAGTCGGGCGAAAGAACGCATCTTCTCGCACCGTTCGGCCAATCATGCCTGGGACCCGCGCAATCAGCGGCCCGAACTGTGGCGGCTGTTCAACACCCGCATCCAGCGCGGCGAATCCATGCGGGTATTTCCGTTGTCCAACTGGACCGAACTCGACGTGTGGGAATACATCAGGGCCGAAAACATTCCGGTCGTGCCCTTGTATTTCGCCAAGGAGCGTCCGGTCGTGGAGCGCGACGGCATGCTGATCGTACTCGACGACGAGCGCCTGCCGCTGTCCCCCGGTGAGGCTCCGCAAATGATGTGCGTTCGTTTCCGCACGCTGGGCTGCTACCCGCTAACCGCCGCGATCCGTTCGGACGCCGACACTGTCGACGCGATCATCGAGGAAATGCGCGCTTCGACGCACTCGGAGCGGCAAGGCCGCGTTATCGATCACGACGAATCCGGATCGATGGAGAAGAAGAAGCGCGAGGGGTATTTTTAGTGAGTACCGCCGAGACCATCGCCGTTGACGCAGCCCTCACTTTCGACGGCGCCGTTACGCGCCCGGCGCTGCGATTTCTCACCTGCGGTTCGGTTGATGATGGCAAATCGACCCTACTCGGTCGTCTCCTATACGAACAGAACCTAATTTTTGCGGATCATCTGGCAGCGTTGGAGCGCGATTCGGGAAAATACGGTAGCAACGAAGGCGACGTCGATTTTGCCCTCCTGCTCGACGGGTTGGAGGCCGAGCGCGAACAGGGCATCACGATCGACGTTGCTTACCGATATTTCTCGACGAAGCAGCGCGTATTCATCGTCGCCGATACGCCCGGCCACGAGCAATACACGCGAAACATGGCGACCGGTGCTTCGAATGCTGACCTTGCTGTTCTGCTGGTCGATGCGCGGAAGGGCCTTTTGAGTCAAACGCGCCGCCACGCGATCATTGCGAGTCTATTTGGGATTCGTCACGTGGTCCTGGCAGTCAACAAGATCGATCTTGTTTCGTTCGAGCAAGTCGCGTTTGACCGGATTGTGACAAGTTTCACGGATTTTGCCGGCGCGCTTGGCTTTACGGAGATCAAGGCCATACCGATTTCGGCCCGCTACGGCGACAATGTCAGCTCGCGCAGCGAACGCACGCCTTGGCACTCCGGCGGGCATCTACTTGAGTATCTGGAAACGATCGATGTCGAAGACGGCTCCGCTGCAAAGCCGTTTCGGATGCCAGTCCAGTGGGTCAATCGTCCGAATTCAGATTTCCGCGGTTTTGCCGGGACAATCGTCAACGGCGGCGTGCGAGTGGGTGACGAGGTTGCGGCGTTGCCCTCCGGTCGAACCACGAAGATCAGGGCAATCGTCGGGCCGGACGGCAACGTTGACGCCGCGGAAGCCGGCGATTCGGTGACGATCACACTCGCCGACGAAATTGATATTGCCAGGGGAGACATGCTGGCCGCGGCGCGCGACCGTCCGCAGGTCTCGGATCAGTTTGCCGCGCATGTCGTATGGATGTCGAGCAACAAGCTAATGCCCGGCCGCTCCTATCTAATGAAAATCAATCAATGCACCGTCGCTGCAACCATCACCGACCTCAATCATCGGCTCGACGTCAACACCTTATCCAAGCTGGCGGCAAAGACGCTCGATTTGAACGATGTGGGCGTTTGCAACGTGTCCGTGGCCCGGCCGATTGCGTTCGATCCCTATTCCGGCAATTGGAGCACCGGGGCTTTTATCCTGATCGATCGATATTCGAATCAGACCGTGGCCGCCGGTATGATCGACTTTGCGCTGCGGCGCGCTACTAACATACACCCGCAGAACCTGACGGTCAGCAAAGCCAAGCGCTCGAGCCTGATGGCGCACCGCCCGGCGGTGCTGTGGTTTACCGGCTTGCCCGGCGCCGGGAAATCGACGATCGCCAACCTGGTCGAAGCCGGCTTGAATGCGCGCGGCGTCCATACCACCATGCTTGACGGCGACAACGTCCGGCACGGGCTCAACCGGGATCTCGGATTTACCGAGCAAGATCGGGTCGAGAATATCCGGCGCGTCGGCGAGGTGGCCAAGCTGATGACCGAAGCCGGCCTAGTCGTGCTGTGCGCGTTCATCTCGCCGTTCCGCGCCGAACGTCAGACAGTCCGCGAATTGCTCGAAGCCGAAGAATTCATCGAGATTTTCGTCGATACGCCGCTCGAGATTTGCATGACCCGTGATGCTAAGGGATTGTATCGCCGTGCACTCGCGGGCGAGATTAAGAACTTCACCGGCGTCGATCAAGCCTACGAACCGCCGGAAAACTTCGATATTCATTTGCTGGCCGGGCGCGACGCGCCGGAGGCCCTTGCCGACCAAGTGATCGAGGAGGTTCTGCAGCGCATCGGTTGAGCGCTGACGCGCCTAAAGCGCCGGCGACAGCCTCTTGGGCAAATCCGCAACGCCAAGCGTCCTTAGATCGCGCGCGTCGCGCAGGCGGCAATAAGCGTTCCAGAATGGTGAGACGTGTCCGGAGAGACGGACGTCGATCGTCCCTTCGAAGATGAGCGCCGTGCTCGCCAAATTGGCGCGGCGGACTGCAATGACCTTCCCGCCGTCCTGCGGGCTTTCAATTGCCGAGAGACAGGCGCTGAATTGCAGCGGCAGGAGCAGCAGGGAACGGCCGCGGCTTCTAGCCTTCACGCGCCAGCCGCCGCGAACGACGATAAAATCGCTGTCCTCGGCCGGCACGAGGGCAAGATCGAGCGGCTCGTTCAGCACGATTGTCTTGCGAAAATCGAGGTCGGGATCGGCGAGGCGCCTCAGCGTATCCGTCGCGTTCTGCGCCACAATGATCTCCGTTGGCGAATAGCCTCCGTAATTGGGATCCGGCAGTTCGTACAAAAAATGCGTTATGCCGGGTTTGACCAGGTGAGCAACCGATCGGGCGGGTTCCGGCAGCTGATAGTCGGTAATAAGAAAGCGGACGCCCAGACTCTGCATGAGCAGAAAGTTGGTTTTCGTGATCATCGTGATGTTGCGCACCTGACGGTCGCCCGGCCGGTCCAAAAGGCGGCTGATCACGGCGTAGATGGCGGGCTCTACAGTCTGGGAATAGGACTCGATGGTTGGAATGCTGTAGCGCCATAGATAGGGGAGGCGGTGGGCATTGCCAAACGAAAGGATGGCTTCGTTGAGGCTGGTCATAATGCCGAACCAGTCGGTCGGAGCGCCGCTGACACCGCCGAGGCCCGTCAGATTGGCGGTGTAACCCCGGAAACCGGTGTTAGGAGCGATCGCGCTCGCCGCCTGCAATGCTCGGGTGATCGCCGTGTCGACTGGCGGCTTATATAGGTCTGACATCACGGCGAACGGATGCAGCGCGAACGCCACGCCTAGCACTGCACCGATAGCAAGCGAGCGGCCGAACAGTTGGCCGGTCGTTTGCGGAAAGCTCAACATTCGTTTCGCGATGAACGGCGTGCGGTGACGCAACACATCGGCCGCGTAGCGTGCCAGCGCCGCTACCGCATAAGTCGCGAACAGCACGTAGAACGGCCAAAGCACCTGCTCGAAGTAGATCGGATACGGCAACCACCAAGAGAACGACATAAAATAGACGGCGATATACGCGGCGAGGAAAATCAGTGCTGCCAGCACAGCAAGCGCAACCGCGCGAAGCGTCGCTTTCTCGCGCCAAATCGCCAAAACGATTCCGAGCAGCGCCAGCCCTACCCACAAGCCGCCGATGGGATCGATGCCCTTGTTCCAGGCTGTGGCAACGGTAGCCATGCGCCACGTGTGCGCGAAACTCGCATTCATCTCGTGCGGAAAAAAGCTGGCGGCGGTGTCGCTGTAGAGTCCGAGAAGATAGGCGCCGGCGCCAAGAGCGAGAAAGGCGATGGACGGCAGCGCGAACAAAGCGGTCCGGCGGACAAAGCCGGGCTCGTGTGTATGGCTCGCAACGATGCCGACGCTAACAACAAGCGCAGTCGGAATTAGAAGAACGATGTAGAGCGGATCGGCGAGAAACAGCCAAATAACCGCCAAGATTATCCCAAGCGCCGGCCAAAGAGCGCGAGAACTCTTGTAGCCGCTCGCGAGCAGCGCGACCAGTAGTATGGCGACTGAAATGAAATCCGCGTTGGAGGGCTCAAGGCTGTATCTCAGATATAGATTGAGCCAAGCTTGATAGGGCAGACACAGCGGCGGCAGGAGCCAGGCGGCGAACAAGGCGACACCCTGGCGCATCCCTAGCGCGCGCCCAAGGGCATAGGTCGACAGGAAAACTAGTGCGGCACAGATCAGAAAGCCGAGCCACTTACCCACCGCGTCGCCCAGCAGCACAGGCAGCATGCTTGGCGCCAACAGGAGATTGTAGGGGAGTAGGCTTCCCATGCCTTGGAATGGCATCAGCGGGAGGCTCAGGATTGAATCCGCAAAGCGGGAGACCTGAATGATAATGTCGCGCGCGTATTCGCCGTCCACTCCGATAAGGAGCATAGTGTTGCGCGGCAGGAACGCTCCGGCGGAGGCAATTATGAAAGCCAGGAAGTTCGCAGTGAATATCGGCGAAGGCCCGCTCCAGAGGCGGTTCCGTCCAATCGACAAATCATCCATAAACGCCACGCCCCGCGACTTGGGCACTCCATTATCGGACCCGTCCAGGACAATCAACTGCGGTTATCTCTTCCGACTTGATTTAAGCGTTCGACGCAGATTTACAGAACCAATACGCGGAAATTGAGTTATGTCGCCGCGAATCCCGTTCAATCGTCCGCCGATCACCGGTCGCGAGCTCAGCCTCCTCCAGGAGGCGGTTGCGCGGCGTGAGCTTTCCGGCGACGGTTATTTCACGAAGCAGTCCGAGGCCTGGCTCGCCGACCGGCTCCGCGCCAAGCGGGCCCTGCTGACTCATTCCTGCACGGCGGCGCTGGAAATGGCGGCGATTCTCGCGGACCTCGCGCCGGGCGATGAGGTCATCATGCCGTCTTTCACGTTCGTGTCGACGGCGAATGCGGTTGCTTTGCGCCGCGCCGTGCCGGTCTTCGTCGACATCCGTTCCGACACGCTCAATATCGACGAGTGCGCGGCGCAGGCAGCGGTGACGCGGCGCACCAAAGCGGTTTTTGTTGTGCACTATGCTGGCGTGTGCGCCGAGATGGATGCGTTTCGCGATATCGCTGCGGCGCACGGTTTGCTTCTTGTGGAGGATGCAGCACAAGCATTGCTGTCGACCTACCGCGGCAAGCCGGCCGGCACGCTCGGTGACGCAGCCTGCTTCAGTTTCCATGCATCGAAGAACGTTGTGAGCGGCGAGGGCGGCGCATTTATCACCGATCGCGCCGATCTTGCGGAGCGCGCGGAGATCATTCGCGAGAAGGGGACCAACCGCGCGCGCTTTCTCCAGGGACAGGTCGACAAATATAGCTGGGTCGATATCGGATCGTCCTATCTGCCGAGTGAGCTTGTCGCGGCTTTTCTGTGCGCGCAGCTCGAGCGGGCGGAAGTGATCACGGCCGAGCGGCGCGCCCTCTGGGACGCTTACCACACGGCCTTTGCCGACCTCGAAGCGCGCGATGTTGGCGTACGCCGTCCGATCGTTCCTGCGCATTGTAAGCATAATGGTCACCTCTACTACCTGCTGCTGCCGGATCGCCGCAGCCGCGATTCCCTGATCGCTGCGCTGCGCGCCAAAGGCATCGAAGCGCCGTTTCATTACGTACCGCTGCACTCGAGCGAAGCAGGCCGGCGCCTCGGCCGCAACGCCGGTGCTCTGCCGGTAACAGACGATCTCAGCGAGCGGCTCATCCGCCTGCCGCTCTGGATCGGCATGACGGACGAGCCTGAGCGCGTGGTCGCCTGCGTGCGAGAGCTGGTCGCTGGCTAGTGAAGCCTGCGCAGCTGGGCGCGTACGATCAGATGATGAAGCCGTGATGGGGATCGGCGTGTTGTGGCATCGACGGCTCGTGGACAACGCTGGTGACTGTAGCAGCGACGTGCCAATCGTCGTGGTCGGCCACGCCCAACGCTCTAATTGATGCGAGTTCAGCATGGTCGAACACACCCGGATCGGTGGCGCGCGCATGGTCGACCGATGGGGCGCGCCCAAAATTGGCCGAGAAGACAAAGGTATTGTCTTGGCGATCCGTAATGAAAGGCATAAGGGGTCTGTGCGGGCCAGTATCGTCGTTGCCGGTAGTCCCGGTAGTTTGAACCGGCGGATCGTAAACGAGTGTGCCACCATTGCCATCGGGGACGAAATCGAAATTAGCCAAAACATAGGATCCATGGAAGTCCAGCGTGGCGGTGTTGGTTCCGTCCGTCACTGTCAGGACGCCGTTCGCATAGCTGTCGTGCACGGAATTGTAGCTGATGTCTTTAAGATCGATTTGATCAGAACCGGACACACTACCGTTGCCGGTAAAGTTGAAAATCTCACCGTTGAACGTCGAGGAGTGGTCGAGGATCAACGTTCCCGTCGAACCCTCGAATGTTACCGATCCAGTATCAGCTCTTGTCAACTCCAGCGTTGCGCCCGCGTTAATCATTTCTGCCGACGTGACCGTGCCGGTGACAGTCACAGCTAGAGTCGATGCTCCTTGGAAACCCGGATCGGTGATATCGGCCTGCACCCAGCCGCTCCACGTGCCGTTGAAGGCCCGCAGCCACATCTCATCCGTACCAGCCGTCGCGGAGCCGATGTATTCGAGACCGGTCAGGTTGGTAACCGTCACCGGCTGATTGAGCGCAATCGGCGTGCCGTTCTCGGTCACGGTGCCTAGCGCCGGCGCCCCCTGGTTCGCCGCACTGAACCAGATTTGATATTCAGTGATCCCGGTGCCTGTCACCGAATAGATCTGCGACAGCGCGACCGAAGTGCCATTCGCAACACTTTGGTCGTTCGCGGTCACAAAAGGGGCCGACGGCGCCGGGGCTCCGGGATCGGTGATATCGGCCTGCACCCAGCCGCTCCACGTGCCGTTGAAGGCCCGCA
>CAYVPC010000005.1:29216-40472 GCA_964453555.1 uncultured Hyphomicrobiales bacterium
TCACGGTGCCTAGCGCCGGCGCCCCCTGGTTCGCCGCACTGAACCAGATTTGATACTCCGCAATCGTGCCTCCGTCTGGATCGCTGATCGAGTAGATTTGTGAAAGTGCAACCGACTGTCCGTCCGCCACACTCTGATCGTTCGCAGTCACCGCAAGCGGACGATCAATCGTAATCGTCAGCTCCGCTGAAACGGTGCCGCCGTTGCCATCGCTAACGATGTAGGTGAAGACATCTTGCGGCGCGCTGCCGTCCGGCGCGCCGGCGATCGCGGAAAGATTATTCGCGACGTAGGAATAAGAACCATCCTCGTTCAGTTGGAGCTGACCATAAATGCCGGTCAGGGGAGAGCCGACAGTCCCCGCGCCGTGGGCGGTGTCGCTGACACCGGTAACCGTCAGTTTGTCACCGTCGGGATCGGTGTCGATTGACAGAACGCCGGTGGCCGCCGTCGCCGTGATGGTTGAACCTGCTATGTCCGAAGCGACGTCATTATTGGCGACCGGCGGCCGGTCGATGGTGACCAGCGACGTTGTGCTGTAGGCGTTCGTGCCGTCATTAATGGTCCAGGTGACGGTGCGTTGCGGGTGACTGCCGGAAGACGAATCTGTGCCGGTATCCTGATAAGTGACTTCGCCAAGCAGGGTCTCATAATCGGCCAGCGTCGCGCTGCCAGTGAGCGTCAGCGTATTGGTGGTCGCGTTCCAGCTCGCCGTAACGCCGTCCCCGACCGAGCCATTCTGCACGCCGCCGATAAAGAGCTTGTCACCTGCAACCGCATTCCCGGTGCCGTTCGCGATGCTTATGGTCGCGCCGACAAGATCGGTCGCGGAGGGATCGGTGATCGTGGGAGTGGCGGCGAGAAGCGCGACGGCGGGACCGCCCTGAACTGCTTCGATCGTAGTCGCTGCGACCTCGATTTCCGCCTCGACTTCATCGACCGCCGCGTCGACCTGCACCAATCCGGTCCCAGCGACAGCCGGATTGTTCATCGGCAGCGCCGTCTCCTCCATCACCGCTTCGACCTGCGCGGGCGTGAGGTTGGAATCCGCCGACAGAATCAGCGCCGCAACGCCGGCGAGGCTCGCCGAGGCGGCTGATGTGCCATAAAAATCGCTGAGACCTCCCGGCACGGTCGTATGGATATCGTCCACTCCGGAGACGACGACCGGGCTGAGATCATCCGGCGACGAAAGCGGCGTGCCGTTGTTGGCGAATAGAAGTTCGGTTCCGGCACCCGATGACGAGAAGCTCTCGCTGACCGCGGGATTGACGCCGAAGGGTGGTGTGTCGGCGACGCTGACGGCGCCGGCAGTGATCGCACCGGGCGTCATGGCATGGCCGTAGACGCTGCCGACATTGGCGTTGCTGATCGTGGCCGGCAGGCCGTCGCCCTCGGTGATCTCCTTGATCAGGCCGGGATTGGGTCCCGACAGATTTTCGACGGCGACATAATAGGTTCCGGATTTGGTGAAATCGTATTCGACCCACGGATTGGTGGGCTCACCACTCGATGCGTTGGTCGCCGTGCCGATGAGTTGGCCGCTGCCGTTGAAGACCAGAATCTCAAGGTCCGATGTGGCCTGACCGTAGGCCTGGCTCCATTCCAGCAGCAGAGGAACATCGTAGCCCGTTCCCTCAGTGTTGATGGTGACGGTCTGCAGAATGCTGCCGTTGAAATTCTCGGCGTCGGTGAGATGCGTGCTTCCAACGGTGCCGGACAGCGGTGACCAGACCGCCTGATAGGCATTGCTGGCGTCATTGCCGGCGGCGGTGACGTAAGTGACGCCCTCCGCCTCTACCGTTTGGATCGCTTGCGCGACCACGCCGTTCTGAAAAAACGGCTCGTCGAAATAGGAGACGTCGTCGACGATGACTTTGCAGCCGGCGGCGGCGAGCGCGAGGATGCCGTTGGCAAAGTCCTGCTCGCTGTCGAAAGCAGTATAGAAGGCGAGATCGGCGCCTGGCGCGATGTCGTGGATGATCTGCATCATCGCGCGGCCCTCGTCGGTGCCGCCCGAGGACAGGTCCTTGATCACGTCGATGTCGGCCGCCGGCGGCAGCGCGCCATCCGCTTCGTCGGCGGCGGCGCCGCCAAGGTCATTGAAGCTGTCGGACAGCACGCCGACCCTGATGCCGGAGCCGTTGACGTTCAGTCCGCTTTCGTCGATGGCCTGCTGCACTTGTGCCGCGGTGGCGCCAGTCGAGCCGACCGCGGAATTGGCGATCGGGGCGTCGAACAGGCCCGCTGGCGGGTTGGCTAGCATCGCGAGGGCGGCCGGCGTTGCGGGCGCTTCCGTTTGGTAGAGCTGATAACCGGCTATCCCCTCCGCCGCCTGCGGCAAGGCGGCCAGACTGGTGTTGGCCGCGACAAATGCCGCGGCAGAAGGTGGGTCCGGATTGGCGAGGCTCAGAGCAACGGCGGGCGCCGGCGCGAACGACGCAGAACCGAACGTCAGCGTGAAAGGCCCGGCGATCGTATCCGATGGTGTCGTTTCATCCGCCAGGTTGACGATCTCGGAACCCAAACCATCGGCGTCCACGGATATCGCGGGTAGCGCCGCGTCGAATTCGGCGCTCGCATACGGTCCTGAAAAGTCGAAGGAATCGTCGGCCAGGCCGAGCAAAGTCGCCACGTCCAGCGGGCCCGGATCAACCGTCACGGGAACAGCCTCGGCGTAACCGTCCGGCAAAACGGCTTCATCAACGCCGGCGACTGGAGCGTGATGCGCGACGGCTGCGATACCGTCGCCGAACGCCGGCAAGGCAGCCGGATCGTCGGAAAGGCCTATCAAAAATTGTGGGGAATCCGGCAGCACCACGGCCGCTCCAATCGCGAGGTCGGCGATTTCGCCGGCAACCGAAGCTCTGGTGGGCGGGCCCTTCATCGAAGTCCCTGCTCCGCTCTATCCGACCGATTCGTCATTGCTAATCGCGCGACCCAGGATAAACCGCCGCCACTACGCATTCAGCCCCAAACGGGAACCCGAAATAGCTGGCTTTACATACGCAGACTCACGCCGCACATCCCGCCTGACACCGTCTCGACAAACCGAGAAATTAAGGCGCAATTCCGATCTATTTAACGGCTGACGTCGACCGAACTGTCCTTATTATTTTAAGCTCAGGTAACCCGCTGACACGAGGACGACCAAGCGACTGGCTTAGGCGTGGAGTCAAAAAGACTCGCCTATAGACTGTATTTTCTTTCATAAAGAAACATTCATTTGCATCGTTATTTCCAGGCTGCAAACGGAATTCGATTTTCATCAGCTGCCCCGCAATGAGGATCGAAGAGGCGACTCCGAATTATTTAGGCTTTCTCGATTGAAATGCCCGCAAAGCGACTCTGACGTAGGCCAAGAGACCGGTGCGATCTTGATCCATCGAACATCCACGTTTGTGAATTTGCGCAAATTCTGGCGAAAAATTGAGTTGGTACTCCAATTGAAAATCTTCCTGGCGAGTTTACTCGCGATGGGGCACCTCACCTGCCTAGATGGGCTTGTCAATAGCTCGTAAGATGTTACCGAGAGTGGTCGCATGCGCAAAGGGTTCCCGCGCCTCTGTGTGCCTAGGCCAACCTTTCCCGCAGCATTGCCATTTTTGATTCCGCGTGATTAGCTACTGCCGCGTTAGCCTGGGCGGCGAGGAGTTCTTCCAATCGTAGACCGGCACATTCCGGACATCTCGGTCGTGGTGCCAGTTTACCGGAGCGAGGCATGTTTGCCCACTCTAGCCGCGACTGTTGACAGAGCCCTCAGTGACGCGAAGCTAAGCTACGAGCTGCTACTCATCAACGACGGCTCGCCCGATCGTTCATGGTTGATTATAGAACAACTGGCTACGCAGTATTCGACCGTTGCGGGGTTCAATCATCGCCGGAACTTTGGACAAGATAACGCGATCCTGACCGGCCTCCGAAATGCCAGCGGGCGGGCGGTTGTCATCATGGACGATGATCTACAGCATTCGCCCGAAGATATTCCGAGGCTCTATGCGGAAATGAATCGGAGCGGCGCCGACGTCGTTTACGCGCATTTCACTGAGAAAAGACAGAGGACTTGGAAGAAGGTCGGAAGTTGGATCAACGGCAAATTCGCGCAGTGGCTAATCGACAAGCCTGCAAACATCTACATGTCGCCGTTCAAGATGCTCCGCTGGGAGGTTGCCGGACTCATCGCGATGTTCGACGGACCCTTCCCTTACGTGGACAGCCTGCTCTTCCAGGTGACTGATAGATTCTCGTTTATCCAGACCGAGCATTACCCAAGATTTGCCGGGCCTAGCACTTACACGTTCATAAAATCTCTGAGCGTGTGGAGTCGCCTCGCGTTTTCCTTCTCGGTAAAGCCGCTGCGACTTGTGACCTGGGTCGGCGTCGCGGCGTTGGCGGCTAGTATAGGCGGAGCACTGATAATTGTAGTAGCGCGCCTCGCCTACCCGGCGGACTTTAGCAACGCCGCTGCAGGTTGGGCGTCGCTGATGGTCATGGCGCTCGTTGTTGGCGGACTGCAGATGCTCTTCCTCGGCATTCTCGGTGAATACTCTGGCCGGACACACGTCAACATCAATCGGAAGCCGCAGTCCGTCGTCGCAGAAACGACTCGTGGCGAATCGAGCCAGCTCCAACGCGCCGCGCTTCGGTGACACGGAGCCCTGTCCTCACTAGTCCATGAACCTGGCTTATCAATTTCAGAAAGAGTTCTTCGACTATATGGACCCCGGCTCTCGGAGATCCGCGGCGTCCGTCGTGTCTCTGCTCGCCACGAATCTTAAACCCAAGAGTGTGCTTGATGTTGGCTGCGGACGCGGCATTTGGCTTAGCGAATGGAGAAGATTGGGGATGAGAGACTGCATTGGCGTGGACGGGCCTTACGTTGATCGGGCGAACCTCGCCGTACCCCTTGAGTGTTTTGTTGCGGCGGACCTTTCCCGACCAATAAATTTTGACCGCCGTTTTGATTTCGTCCAATCGCTGGAGGTGGCGCAATGCATCGACATAGCTTGTGCCGAGGTATTTGTTGACAATCTCTGCCGCCATAGTGAATTGATTTTATTTTCTGCGGCTGTTCCCGGCCAAAGTGGTGAAAGGCATGTCAACGAGCAGCCATTGGAATACTGGCGTGAAAAATTCTCACTGCGCGACTACATCACTTTCGATTGGCTTCGGCCAAAGATATCCGCCATTTCGCAAATTGAACCGTGGTATCGTTACAATAGTCTCCTATTCGCGACCGGACGCTCTGCCTCCACACTGCCCCCCGATATACGGGCGACGAGTATACCGGTAGGTGCACAAATCGCCAATATCGCGCCGCTTGCTTGGCGAATGCGAAATGCCACATTGCGGTCCTTGCCATCTGGCGTCGTGCATAGGCTCGCTCTCGCGAAGCATAAGCTGCACAATTTCGTTGGACGGAATCGCTAGTTGACTCAGTTTCTCCGGGCCACGACTAAGCGGCTGCCACCGACAGGAAAGCGAATGCCAAGGCCGATCGCGCGCCGCTCGATTTCGAGCAGGCACTCGAATAACCGATCCACCGGGCGCGGCAGGTCATATTCGACGTCTGGGTAAAAGTCGTTCCGGCGGCCAGCGGCGAGACGCTGCACAATCATGGCAGGCAGCAGAAAGAACATGAAAGATGTATCGCAGAGCACCGAATAGCCAGCATCGCGCACTCGGTTGGCAAGTTCGCTGCGGCCATAGCGCCGCTTATGATGGTCGATCTCGTCCACTCGGCTCCACAGCCAAGGGTGTTGAGGAACTGTTAGCAGGATTACGCCACTAGGCTTAAGTGCGCGCCGCATCTCGACAAGAGCGTCCGCGTCGCGCTCGATGTGCTCAAGGACATCGAAGGCGCCTAGCGCATCGAACTCGCGATCATACGGGAGCGACAGGCAATCGGCCTGTATGAACTCCACTGGCGGGGGCACCCGCTTTGCAGCGTATGGTAGCCCGTGGAGGTAGATCTCTGAGGCAACTAGTTTCGCCTCGGGCAGTACATCGCGCAGGCCGGCAAGCACAAAGCCGGGGCCACATCCCACTTCTAGAAATGATTTGGCGGTGGGGCAATAGCGAGCGGCCAACGATTGAATGATGCGCCGACGCCCCCGGAACCAAAAACTGAGCTCCTGACGCGCCTCGAAGTAGTGATGCACTCCCTCCGGAGAGCCTTCGTTGCTCTCAGCGAGCTCGGGCGCAAAACACACGAAGCCACCCGCAAACGCTGGTCGCGCGCCGCAGTTCGGACAAATCCAGTCCGCCTTCTCAAATGGAGTCCGGCAGATTAGGCAAAGCTTCATGGCAACGCGACCGCGGAAAGCCTTGAGGGAATCTCGTCTGCCTCAACAAGGCGCCAGTTCGACATCGGTAGGAAGTTGATGTCCAATGAGTTGAAAAAGCCTCTCTTCGGTACGTAGCATGTATAGAATGACCCCAATCCACACCCGCGGATGCTTTCGATGCTCTCAGCCCTACTGCTTTTCGCCGTTCTCGCACTGACTGTCTACGGGCAGCTGATGATTAAATCTCGCGCTATTGTGCATGCGACCGAATTCGTGGGGACGCAGCCCAAACTGCATTACCTCGTGCTTATGTTTAGCGATGTTGGCGTCCTGAGCGCTCTCGCAGCCGCCGTCGTTGCCGCCACATGCTGGATTCTGGCTATTGCACGACTCGAGGTCGGTTACGCCTATCCGTTCATGGCGCTCAGCTTTGTACTGGTCCCCGTAGGCTCGACGCTTTTGTTCGGCGAGCCGTTGCCAAGAATTCAATTGTTTGCCCTAGCGCTAATTGTCGCCGGTGTGACCCTGAGCGCACTGATGCGATAAAGCGGACGCGGCAATAGCAGGGTCCTTAGCGTCGCGGCGCGGGTCATCCTTTGGTTCTATACATTCTCGATCAGTGGGTCGTCGAGGACATGCAATAGGTAGCTACGGTACCCCGAGGCCACTGCACTCTTAGCCAGGCGTGCAAACGCCGCTCGATCAATAAAGTTGCGGCGGTACGCGATCTCCTCCGGGCAGGCGACTTGTAGGCCGGTGCGATCTTGAATCACTTTAACGAACTGGCCGGCTTCATAAAGGTCTTCAGGTGTTCCGCCGTCCAGCCACGCGACGCCACGGCCGAGATTGCGCAAACGTAGTCGTCCTTGGTCGAGGTAGAGCCGATTCAAATCCGTGATCTCCAGTTCCGTACGCGCTGATGGACGCAGGCGCGCGCTCATGTCGAAGACGTCTGGCGCATAGAAATATAGTCCGGTGACCGCGATGCGTGATTTCGAGTTGGCGGGCTTCTCCTCGAGAGCAAGGACGCGTTCCTGCGGATCGACGGTCGCGATTCCGAAGGCGCTGGGATTTGCTACTTCGTAACCGAAAATCGTAGCGCCCGGATTTTCCGACATTGATGTCGCGAGCGTCTGCGCAAGCCCGGCGCCGAAGAAAATGTTGTCTCCAAGGATCAGGCCGACATTGCATCCGCCAAGATCGTCCGCTGCTGCTCGAAGCCCGGACGCGATGCCGTCGGGCCGCTGCTGAATGCGGTAGCGAAGTTTAAGCCCCCACTGCGTTCCTTCGCCGAGTAGCGCCTTGATCTGGTCCATGCTCTCCGGGTTGGTGACGATCGTGATGTCGCGAATGTCGGCCAGCATCAGCGTGGTGAGCGGGTAGTAGATCATCGGCTTGTCGAAAACCGGCAGTAGATGCTTGTTCACCACGCGTGTCAGCGGGGTAAGACGGCTGCCGGTGCCGCCCGCGAGGATCAGTCCTTTCCAGGCCTTCACGAGATCGCCCTGATGCTCTCAGCGGTGCGGGAACCGAGCCGTCCTGCGACCTTGCTGGGGATTAGCCATTGCGGATTGGTGAGATACCAGTCGATTGTCCGCGACAGTTCGATATCCATTTGCCCATGCGCCTTCCAGCCCAGGACGTTTTCGGCGTGCGATGGATCGAGCGCATAGCGGAAATCATGGCCCGGCCGGTCATGAACGAAGGTGATCTGTTGCGCATATGATCCGCCGGTGCTCAAAGGAGCGAGCTCGTCGAGCACGCGGCAAATCGAATTGGCAAGATCAACATTGCGCAGTTCGCACCGCCCACCAAATAGATAGGTCTCTCCGGGCCGGCCGTGGTGTAACGCGGCCATCAATCCGGCGACATGGTCGTCAACGTGGAGCCAATCGCGCACATTGTTGCCGGTTCCGTAGATCGGTATCGGCTCATTGGCCATGGCGTGACGCATGACCGTTGGGATCAGTTTCTCGGCATGTTGCCACGGGCCGTAATTGTTCGAACAGTTGGTGACAATGACGGGCAGCGCGTAGGTTGTGTGCCAAGCCCGCGCCAGGTGGTCGGCCGCAGCCTTACTGGCGGCGTAGGGAGAATTCGGAGCATAGCGGCTGGTGAGGCCGAAGCTTCCCGTTTCATCGAGGGTCCCGAACACTTCGTCGGTCGAGACGTGAAGAAAGCAGAACTTCTTTCCGTTAAATCGCGACCAATGACGCAATGCCGCCTCGAGCAGCACGAACGTCCCCTGAACATTCGTCGCAATGAAAGTTCCTGGCTCATCGATCGACCGGTCGACATGACTCTCGGCGGCGAGATGAACCACCGCGTCAGGGCTGAAGTCACGAAACGCGGCTTCCACTGCGGAAACATCGGCGATATCGGCTTTCAGAAAGCGGTGTCGCGGGGAGGGCATCACTTCCGCAAGCGCCTCCAGGCGCCCGGCATAGGTCAGCTTGTCGATGGTCAATACCCAGTGACCATCGCGGATTGCGCGGCACACGAAATTGGAGCCGATAAATCCGGCTCCACCAGTGACAATCAGTCTCATTCAGCACGTCCGTAACACGTATCCCTAATCGGCAATCCGCCATGACAAATTAGCACATCTGCGGCGCTCAAGGCGTCTTATCCGTTTCTTTTTTAAGAATAAAGTCGGCGGCTTCCGCCAAGGATCCGACAATCTTGTCCGGCTGCGCCGGCTGGTCCTGAGGATAGCCGTAATCAATGAAAATCGAAAAGCAGCCGACGGCCCGGCCGGCCCGCACGTCGCGCCAGCGATCGCCGACCATATAGCTCGCCGCCAGATCGACGTCGTGTTTGGCGGCCGCCTCGAAGATCATGCCGGGCTTCGGTTTGCGGCAGGCGCAATTTTCCAAGTCGGTGTGGAAACAAACCAGGATGTCATCGATCGGCAGCCGGCGGCGGATCTCCGCGTGCATCGCTTCGCACTCCGCGCGCGGCGTCAATCCGGTGGCAACGTCGGGCTGATTGGTGACGATGACAAGGACGAAGCCCGCTCCTTTCAACCGGCGCGCCGCGTCTTCGACGCCGGGAAGAATGCGAAACTGGGCGAAGCTCGTGGGCGCCACCGGTTTGCCGTTGCGCTCCAGATTGGCGTTGATAACGCCGTCGCGGTCGAGGAAGACGGCCCTTACCACTTGGTGGCGTTTTTCTGCAGCTTGGGATGGGAGACAAGGCAGTGCCAAACGACGGCCTGGAAGGCTTCCGACAACGGCGTCACCCAGGCCGGATTAATCTGCGGAATCACTACGACAACGTCAGCTTGCTTTGCCGTGTAGCCGGTGTCCTTGCCGACGATGCCGAAAACCTTGGCGGAGCGCTTTCTGGCGACGTCGATCGCATTGACCAGATTGGTGCTGACGTTGCGCTCGGCGTCGCCGCCGCCCACCGAGAAAATCAAAATGGCGTCGTTGTCGTTGAGCCTGCTACCTTCGAGCCAGGCCGCGAACACGGTATCCCAGCCCTCATCGTTGGTGCGCGCGGTCAGCTCTGATACATTGTCGATCGGGCTATAAGCTTCAATGCCGCAAAGCTTGCGGAAATCGTTCACCGCATGGCTGCAATTCCCGGCGCTGCCGCCGACACCGAGCAGAAACAACCGGCCGCCGCGCTCGCGCAATTGCACAAGCGCTTCCGCCAGCCGCTCGACGGTGTCGCGCGGTATCCGTTGGCAGATCGCCTCGGCGGCGGTGAGAAATTCGGCGGCGTGACTCATCACCTTAATCCCGGAGCGGCTGCGGTCTTGTTCGGTTGAAGGGTGGCGACTTGTACTCCATCGGAACAGCCGCATGCAAATTCGCCGGCAGCTGCGTCACAATCGCCACACCTCGACATGCGGCTGCTTGTGCCGCAGATCGAGCGTGCCTTTGACGTCCATCACCGGGCCGCGGCCGTTTTTAGCAACCGCGTCAGCAGCCACCAGCCCGCGGCACGATAGGAGTCCTGGCCGACCGCCAGTACGACGGCGTCGGCCGGCGCCAGGCCTTGTTCGTTGAGCAAGCTAAGCCCGCATTTCTCTATCGCCGCCGGTGGGTCGGCTAGCGGGTCGTGGACCTACGCCATTATCCCAAACGATTGAAGCTCGCGGATGATGTCGCCGACCTGCGAGTTACGGATGTCGACGACTTTTTCCTTCAACGCAAGCCCAAGCACCGTGACGCGCTCTGTCCGCGCCTGATCTCAACAGGCGACGCACACATTCGCGCGCCACCCGCATGCCCATCGATCACTAATCCACCGTCCCGCAAGGATTGCGTCCGGGTCGTAGCCGGCCCGCGGCGCGGTCGGGTGAGGTAGTAGGGATCGACGCCGGTGCAGAGCCCGCCGACCAGGCCGGGCGTGAATTTCAGGAGATTCCGCTTGGTGGCGGCCGCCGCCAGCACCTGCCGGTGTTGAGGCCGGGGACATGAAAGATGGCGGAGCGCTCGTTAATGAACGCTATGTTGAGATCGCGCTGCGAATTCTCGATTACCTTGGCGGCTTCCGCGACTTTGATCAACGGCGCCTCGCTGTCAATTAATCGGCATTTGAATGAAGTTTGAGCGAATGACCAACAAATTTTCATGTTTAGAATTGTTTCTATTTCTGCAAATCAATCAACATCTATCACGACTAGCGTCCCCTAAGCGTTTGACCGCATTTGACGGAGCGCTTAGGAAATGCCCAGCAGTAATCCGACGCCGACGCAGGCTCTATCGGCGTCCGCCTTTGATCAATCGATCGGCGTCAACATCCACTTGTGGGAAACAGGTTCGGCTTACACCGACCTTGCGCTGGTGGAGAGCGATCTCGCTTATCTAGGCGTCGACAATTTGCGCGATCAGCTCGTGACCTGGCCGCAGACGCAGTCGGAATACACCGCTCTGATGGCGCTCGGTTACAAGTTCGACTTCATCGAAGAGCCAGTTCTTCAAAATATTTCCACCTTTCTCTCGGCGATCAATGCTTT
>CAYVPC010000006.1:0-39287 GCA_964453555.1 uncultured Hyphomicrobiales bacterium
AGCCACGATTTATCGATCCGCTTTGACATTGGAGCTATTCCCGCGCGCAATTCGTGGGCACTGACGTGAATGACCCGGAACGGACGTACATCCCTTACGTCACTGAATGCAGTATCGGGTTCAGAAAATCGCCGCGCCTACTCCTCCGGCAGCCCCGCCTTGCGTAGGCCTTCGTATGTCACTTCGGGCTCCTCGATCCGAGCGCTATACCATTTGATAGTCAGTTTAGGGTTTACTTTGCGAGCCTGCACAACGGCGGCTTCGGCTTCCGATTGCCGGCCCGTGAATGCGTATGCCACTGCCAGGGCTGCGTAGACGGGCCAAGCCGAGTACCCACTGTCGAGAGCGGCTGTTTCTTCCCGGATCGCATCCTGATACTGGCCCATGTCGTTGAACGTCTTGCCCTTGGTCCAGCGCCAGCGGCCCATTTCCGGATCGCGAGGGCTTAGCTTGATTGCTTGATCGATATTGGCAATCGCTAGCGGATATTCCGCCGGGGTCACTTCGTCCAAGGCAAGCTGAGCGTATGCCGACGCGTAATTGGGATTCAGTCTTACCGCGTTTTCGGCGGCTTCCGCGGCTTCCTTGGTCCGCCTGGTGATGCGGTAGAGCCCCCCCCGAACGACGTATGCTCGAGCATTCGTCGGATCGATCCTGATTGCGTTAGCGAGCAACTCTTCGATTTTGGCGATTTGTCCGGGCTTCTCGTCCATTCCGCCGTAAATGAAATCGTACCGTTCAGCGGCAGCAGCTCCGACCAAAGCATCGACATTGTTTGGGTCGAGTTTCAACGCCTGCTCGAACAGACCGAGGGCTTTCGCGAGGCTGTCATTGTCAGCGACCAATTGCAGCTGGTTGAGTATCGCCCAGCCGCGCATGGTGAGATCGATGGCGTCGGGGTTTCCAGAGTGGGTGCTCTTTTCCGCTTCTGCCTTGACCAGTTCGGAACCCAACGTATTAGCCAGGCGCGCCACTACCTGATCTTGCAGCTTGAACACGTCGGCCATGTCATCCTCGAAGCGGTCAGCCCAGAGATGCTTACCCGTCTCGCCATCAATAAGTTGCGCGTTGACGCGCACCCGGTTCTGGTCGCGCTGCACCGAACCTTCGAGGACATAACGCACGCCTAGTTCCTTGCTGATCTCCTTGACAGGGATGTTCTTGCCCTTGAACGTGAAGGCGGTGTTACGCGCGATTACGAAACTGTCACGGATGCGCGACAGGTCGGTTGTGAGGTTCTCCGTGATGCCGTCGGCGAAATAATCCTGGCTCGGGTCGTTCGAAAGGTTCGTGAAGGGCAGCACCACGATGGAAAGATGCGCGGCCTTGGCCGTGGTTGGCGCCACCAAGGCGACCGGAGCGCTCCGGCTGGCGGCAAGGAAATACCAAGCGCCACCTGCAGTTACGACAATGATCGCCGCACCCAGCAGCACTAATATTGACCGCTGCTTTGGTGCGGCTGGCTTGGGCGGTTTCTTATCTGCAGGCCCGCCGACTTCGAGCGAATAGACCCGGACGCGCTCCTCGATGTTCTTGAGTTGGGTCGGGCCCAGATCCCTCACGGCGAGATCGAGCCGCGCCTTGACTTGCCGATAGGCGTCTTCCGACAGACAGATGGCGCCGGGCTTGGCGATACCCTCCAACCGCGAGGCAATGTTGACGCCGTCGCCCATTAGGTCGCCGTCGCTCTCCTCGACCACATCGCCGAGATGGATGCCGACGCGGAACTCGATGCGACGTTCGGGCGGAAGGCCAGCGTTGCGCTCGACCATACCGTTCTGCAGCTCGACGGCGCAACGCACGGCGTCGACCACGCTACGGAACTCGACGAGGCTCCCATCACCGGTTCGTTTGACGACGCGCCCGTGATGCACGGCGATGGTTGGGTCGATCAGATCGCTCCGCAGCGTTCGGAGCCGTGCCAGTGTGCGATCCTCATCCGCACCGGCAAGCCGGCTGTATCCGACCACGTCCGCCGCGAGGATCGCCGCGAGTTTCCTGGTCTCGGTCATGCCCTTCCGCCAAAATCCGGAGCGAAACGGCTAGTCTCGCCCGCCGAAAGGATATCATGCCCAATGTCGAGTTCCGCGACCTAATACACAGGGTCCTCCGACGACCGGGGATGTCTCAGTGTGGCCCTTGGCGACCTTCCAGACCCAAGCCTCGAATGGTCGCTCTTGGGGCAACAGGAGACAAAGGTCAGGCCTGTCGCTGAATGGCTCGGTCGCGACTGACCCAAAGCGGACATCGGCCAAACTCAATGCGATGAGATCGTTGCACGATCGCGAACGTGCTCTTCTGCGACGATCGGCCATAGCGGCCGGCAATCGATACGCTCGATCCGCTGCTCCGCCGAGTCCGGCTTCCAGAGTACGCGGCCTTCCTCAAGCGCAACACCGCGCATCCGTTGCTCCGGTGGGGGGAGAGTATCGGCGTCAACCCGGATGCCACTACCGAGCGCCTCCGCGTATTCGGAAAGTCCGACATGACGCATTTTCGCCGCCGCGCTTGCCTGATCGTAGCCGAGCGCACGATGCTCGATTGCCACGCCACCGGCGGCCTCGGGCCGAAAGATGCTGTACCAGACGCGCGCGGTGCCGTCGTTTGCAGGCATACCGACCGCGCCGGAATTGTGCCACAGCCGCCCGCCCACCGATTGCGTGAATGGTAATCCGCAGTGGCCGCCGATCACGCCGTCCATTCCAGCCTCGTCGAGTTGTTGCCGCTTAGTGGCGGCGTCGGTTGACGCAAAGACGAGCCGGTTGATGTTATCGACGCCGCCGTGCAATACGGCGAACCGGTAGGGGCCAATCGCCAACTCAATCTGCCGCGACAGGCCCGCCATCCACACGCGGTCATCCAGCGATAGTTGTGAGGCTGCGTGAGCAAACCAGACGGCCGAGAGGCGGTCGCAGGTGCTGCCCTCTTCAAATCCGCACCCGCAATCGGCCGCGCCGGCCGCAAGATTTTCCTCCACGTTCCCCATGACGACGTGACAGCCTGACGCGCGGACCAGTGCGAGTGTCGCAGAGGCATCGGCACCGTAGGCGATTATGTCGCCCGTACAGACGATGCGATCCGGCGAAATGCCGCGTCGGACCATTTCGTCATAGAAAGCGCGCGTAGCTTCTAGGTTGCTGTAGGGGCCGCCAAAAATCGCGACGGGATCGGCGGACCTGACAACCGGGCCTGATTTCGTCATTTTGTCGGTCGGAGAGGCCACAACCAACTCCCGAGCAAGATTGCCACAAGCATACCTGCGAATTGCGCCGCGATAAATGCGACAACTCCGTCGGGCGCAATGCCAGCGAATGTGTCGGATAGCGAGCGGGCTATCGTGACGGCTGGATTGGCGAAGGAGGTAGATGCCGTGAACCAATAGGCCGACGTTATGTAGAGGCCCACCGCATAAGGCACCGCCGATGGTGTTCCCCTGCCGCATCCCAAGATCGTCAGCAACAACCCGAACGTGGCCAGGGCTTCGGCGAACCATTGGCCCGGACCAGTGCGCACCGTCATCGACACCTGCCACAACGGAAGCGCAAACATCGCGTGCGCGGCGAGCACGCCAACAATCGCACCAATCACTTGCGCGCCGATGTAGATGACAGGCGTGCGTCCCGATAGCTCGCGTCGCAAGGCCATGGCGATGCTGACGGCCGGATTGAAGTGCGCACCCGACACCGGGCCGAACGTCAGGATCAGCACGGTGAGAATAGCGCCGGTCGGAAACGTGTTGCAGAGAAGCGCGAGCGCGCCATTACCGCCCGATAGCTTCGCGGCCATAATCCCGGAGCCGACGACGCCCGCGAGTAGAAACGCCGTTCCCAAACACTCCGCGACGGCGCGTCGCGCCAACGTCGTCATCACGAGTGGCCAATATCTTTGAGCTTGTTTTTAAGCGTCAGTTGATCGAGCGCGCGCAGCGGCAACGCCGTGAAAATGCCGATGCGTTGATACAGCATCCGGTAGCTGTTTTTGAACGCGAGAACGATCTCGGCAGGCGAGCCGGTCGCTTGCGCCGGATCAGGGACGCCCCAATGCGCGGTCATCGGTTGGCCGGGCCACAATGGGCATGCTTCGGCCGCCGCGTTGTCGCACACGGTAAAGACGAAATCGAACTTCGGCGCGGCGGTAAACTCATCCCACGATTTCGAGCGAAAGACTGACGTGTCGTAGCCAAGGCTTTGCAGCAGTTGCAGCGTTTCAGGGTGAACCCTCCCCTTGGAATGGCTTCCGGCGCTGTACGCGCGAAATCTGCCAGCGCCTAGCTTGTTCAAGATCGCCTCGGCGATGATCGAACGAGCCGAATTGCCCGTGCAAAGAAAAAGCACGTTGAAGGGATGATCGGCCATGACACGACATCAGGCGGTCGAACAGCCACAACTCGCTGCGGCAGTCTCCTCGACCTGCGGTGCGGGTGCGCAACACGATTTCTCATGAGCGACGCGGGCGACACGTTCGCCCGTGCCGTCACCGTAGTCAATGCTTTCGCCGGTCGTGCGGAAAGTCTCCCACGAAATGCCTGCCGGATCGTCAATCCATGACTTTTCCGACTTCGCGTAACAGCACGCGGTTTGACCTTGTTCGATGACGTTGCCGCCAGCCTCGTGCAATCGCGTGTAAATCTCATTCAGTTCGTCACTGCTTTCGGCTTGAATGCCCAGATGATCGAGGCCCGGTCGCCGGCCCCGTGTTGAGACGGCGAAGTTGACGCGCGGATCGTCCAACATCCATTTGGCATAATCGGTTTTGATGACTGACGGCTGCGCATCAAACAGCGCCGAATAGAAGCCGATGGAGTGCTTCAGGTCGTCAACGGCTACATGCACATGAAATCGCTTCATCGGGGGCCCTCCTATGCTGTGACCTTTGCGCGCTTGGTGCGTGCCGGTTTGCACGCTGCCTCCGGTGCACACGGCTCGCCTTGGCAGCAATTTTCGGTGAGGTAAGTGAGCAACTCGTTCATCGTCTCGTACTGTGCCGCGTAGATCATCGAACGACCGTCACGGCGTACCGTAACTAATCCGGCATCCCGAAGCCGATCAAAGTGAAACGTAAGGGTGTTTGGGGCGAGCCCAATCGCTTCGGCCACGCGGCCGGCGGGCATCCCTTGAGGTCCTGCCTGCACAAGCAAGCGGAAAACGTCCAAACGATTGCCCTGAGCAAGCGCGCTCAAGATCGCAACGGCTCGGTCATTTTTCATATTTCAGCATGTATTGAAATATCAACGGTGCGTCAAGAGTTATTTCGATGATGATTGAAATATATTATTGGTCGCCTCCTGGCCCTTAGGGGACGTCGAGATCGCGCGGAGGAAGGTCCGCTTTCGGGGTCAGAGCGGACATCACAAATTGCAGCCGCCATGTCTGCCTCTGACCCAATTCGGAAGTGGGGTGTGCAGCGCGGCGGTCTAGGAATTGCACGATCTCTGGGCACTCTATTGGGGAAGGCATTTGGCGCTATCGCCCATTAAGGTTTGCGGCTTAAGAAGCTCGTGCTAACCGCAGTGGCACCATTCAGATATTGAGGAACGGATCGTGTCGATTCAGGCCAGAATTGTGGTATTTGTCTGTTTGTTGGCACCAACAGTATTTGAGCATGCGCCCAGCTACGCAAACGAAAAATTCGACGGATGGGAATTTTATTCAGCAAAAGAACTTCACGATTGGTGCGGATCACCAAATTCAATCAATCAGGAGACGTGTGCCTCCTATGTATGCGGCGCCGTTGATGCTTGGGCAGCTGAAAATATTGTTACCCAGGGAAAACAACTCTACTCAATCTGCCTACCGACCGGAACGACCTGTCACGAAATTAGCAAAGTCGTTCAAGATTTTTTGACTCATAACTCCATGGCCGAGAAATCCGCTGCGGGCGGAGTTATTGGTTACGCGTTGCAGCAGGCCTATCCTTGCCAAAAAAAATAGATCGAGGAGAGGAGAGATGTCATTTCCGAAACCTCAAACAAGAAGCGCTACGTGAGCGATAAGACGTCCATGGTTGACGGATGCGTGCAAGGGCACAAGTTCAACATAGATTGCTGCAGTGCATGAGTTTGAAAGTGGCCCTTAGCGTCACCTCGCTGCGCCGAACAATAATGTCGCTATTGGAGTAACAACGGACATTGATCGGCAGCGGCACTGAATGCATCGGTCGTGAATGACCCATCTGCGACATCAGCGACCGAAATATGTTGTCATGATCGTCACGCTGGAATGCGGTCGGCGATTTTCGGCCTGAGGGGCGACGATGCGTCGCCCTTAAAGCGCGTGGCGCAATCCCACAACACGCGGGCGCAGCATGGTCGGCGCTGCCATTTGCCGCCGGAGCGGTAGTGTGCTTCGGTATCTAATCCTAAACGATCCGCGGCTCAAGGCGCATCCGGAATTGGCGAAGGCGCAGTAGGCCGAGAACGGATGATGTAAGAGTCCAAAAGATAAAGCGACCGGGAGGTACACATGCCGAAAGTCAAGGCCAACAATATCACCATCAATTACGAGCAACAGGGGAGCGGTGAGCCGCTCGTTCTCATTCCCTATCTTGCCGCCGACAATGCCTGCTACGCCTTCCAGGTCGCCGATTACGCCAAGCACTTCACCTGCATCTCCCTCGATCCGCGCGGCGCCGGGGAGACCGACAAGCCGGACGGCACCTATTCGATGGAATTGTTTGCCGACGACGTCGCCGCCTTGATGCAGGCGATCGGCGTCGAGCGCGCGCATGTAAGCGGCCTGTCGCTCGGCGCGGCGACGGCGATTTGGGTTGCCGGCAAATATCCGCAGCGCGTGAAATCGCTGTCGTTGCACAGTTGCTGGCCGAAAAGCGACGCCTACCTCAAGACCGTGCTGGGCGGCTGGCAGAGCACGGCCAAGGGATTGAACAGCGTCACCGAAATGGTCATTCAGGGAATCCTGCCGTGGTGCTTCACACCGGATTTCTATTCGGGCAATCCGGAGTTCATGGGCCAGGTCGTCGCCTTCGTGCGCAGCCGACCGAAGCAGCCGCTCGATGCCTTCATGCGCCAATCGAACGCGGTGCTCACGCACGATGCCGCCGCGCAATTGTCCCGAATCAAGGCACCGACCCAGATCACCTTCGGCCGGCACGACCAAGTCACCTCGCTACGCTTCGCCGACGCGCTGACCGGCGGAATCAAGGGGAGCGAGCTTCTCGTATTCGAGACCTGCGCGCACGCGCCCATCTACCAGAGCACGGCCGAGTTCAACGAGAAGACTTTGAGCTTCCTCAATCGGCAGACCGGCTAGCTTTTTGGCCGCGCAGAGGCCGCCTCAGTCGGCGGCCTTTCTCTTGTTCGCATGTCGCAGTCTGGCCCTTCGCGTCACTTCGCTGCGCCGAACAATAACGTCGCTATTGGAGTAACAACGGACATTGTTCGGCACGGCTACTGAATGCATCGGCCGTGAATGACCTGTTGCGGTCATATTAGCTGCTCCACCGAAACTGTTTGCTTGCTAGGTCTCCCCCTGCAGCTCGCTACTTCTCCCTGCATTGCGAGCTATTGAAGTTCCTTAAGTTGCTGTGATACATCGGCTGTGGTTGTCACGGATGAGGCGGTCGTGAGTTCGGCGCTCGCGCATTTTTGCTCCGAACAAGATGGATTTCACGATATTGAAGCCGGGAAATGTGAGCAGATGTTTGATCAAAAAAGGAAAATGCAATGCCGCAGCGCGGTGACCGGCCAGTCAGCGCGTGAGCGCACGTAAGATTTTCACCTTGTTAGCGGCCGAACGCACGGCGTGCGTCAGCGTGCAAGTATTTTACCGTTCCGCCTTTTTCAACGGTAAGGTCCGCTTTGAAAGCATTTCGGACGTGATGCGGTGCTGGCGCCGAACAAGCCAGTAGCGATTGACGGGAGCCGAAAGAGGCGCCGGCTCTTGATCCCGTCAATTTTCCTTGGCATGCGGAAATGATGTGCTGCAGTGCGTTTTAACCATTCACACAACAATATGTTTATCATGAACGAGTGCGGTATTAAGGTTTCTAAATGCGGCACTCAACATATCCAGAGCGTCGCAAACCGCAGCGACGGCCCCTATTCTTAGAGGGAATGATTAGCTTTGCTGGACGGTGCCGGCTGAAATGTATGGTCCAAAATCTCTCGGACTCTGGCGTAAAACTGGGGTTTCATACTGTCACGGACGCCCCTGCCGAATTCACCTTGCGCGTTCTTTTGGCCGGCGGGAAGCTTCAATATTTAGCGCGGCCGAAATGGCGAAGACACCGCTCATGTGGCGTTCAATTCGTGAAGCCGCACCCAGCACATAATGCAGTTTCTTTTCGCAGTTTATATCACAGCTAGGTAACTTGCAGTTCAAATGCTGTCCTCGGCAAAAACAGGACCGCAGTAGATGCTTATCATTCCCGACGTTGTCAGAAAGTTCAACGTCTTCCTGAAAGACGAAACCACAGCTGCCACGATTGAATATCTTGCCCTTTCTGCCGGTATTGCGGTAGCCGTCCTCACAGCCATGAAGCCTGCCAACTTTTCGTCTGCTTGCCGCAACTGCGGCCATCCGTTGCACTTTGTGAGAGCGATTTCCAAGTTTCGTCGCCATCCTGAATTGCGGATTTATGAATGTGGCCAGTGCCGGAAGACTGTCGTGGAAGAATGGCGGCCGCTCGAAGACGCCATAAAGCAACTGCCGAATTCGCGTCAGGCAGCCAGAACCGTGACGGCTGGTCTGATGGTGCTTCGTAAAAGTGGGGGAATGAGCAACTTGGACGTCACAATCATGTTCGGATTATGGGCGGGAAGCATAGTGTTTGGATGGAAACAGCAACCGCATTGGCTTGTCGTGCCAATGGTAGTCGGCGCTCCCTACGTAGCATTTTTAATTTGCCGCGATCATGCCTGGGCAGCAAAAGGGTTCAGCCTGGCAAGACAAAAGATATTTGAGCGACGCAGGAATTGGCTGAAGAGCCCTTGGATGTTAAGGTACGTCGAGAAAAACCTCTTGTTGTTCTGGGCGGTCGCCGGAAAAGCCGCCACCATTAGCAAGGCGGAGATCACATTTCGCATTATCACCTCGCCTTTTGTGCTTTTTTTGACAAACCTGCCGAGGGCGCTCCGCCTGAAATTGACCAGTTCGCGAGTCGACTTGAAACAAACTATGTCCGCACCACAAGCGGTGCAACGCAGTCAGATTGGCAAGCCGCAGGGTGGCTACTTCCCGTCCGTCATGAACTGATGGGCTGCATGTCTGCTGTTGGCACTAAGCCGACGCGCCTGTCGTGCCGGCGAATGTCTGGTGTTGAGGACAAGCCGGATGGGGCCACTTCAAGGGTCATTTGCAGCCTTCTCCGGTTATAGCTTGTTTGTCTACTGGCGGCATTCCTGGCGGCCGACTGAAGTCTGCAGATTGAGGAGGGCTAATGGATCAAGGAATAAAAAAACGGGTGAAGGCAGCGCTGCACCCCGATTCGCTCCTCTATAATTCGCTAGCGTGGATTTACGGCTGGATCGCCAGAAAACCAAGCGTCCAGCGTGCGGCCTATATGCGAGCTTTCAAGACAAGTGTTTTCAACGAAAGCGAGCTGTGGATGGCTTCGAGCCAGCCCGTGCATTTGTTGGATGCAGCGATTGAGGCTTGGCGACCACGCAGCTTCTTAGATGTGGGCTGCGGAATCGGGAAAACTTTGGAGTATGTTGCCCGTAAGGGCATTGATTGCATTGGAATCGAGGGATCAACGGCTGCCGTCGCGGCTTCCCCGGTCAAGCAACTCATCCGCCTCACAAATCTTAACCGTCCCGTACACCTTGGACGCAAGTTCGACATGGTGTGGAGCTTCGAAGTTGCTGAGCACATTCACCCGTCCCACACCGATACCTTTCTTGCTACACTGATCCGACACGGAGATTTAATTGTCATGTCAGCAGCACAGCCCGGTCAAGGTGGTGCAGGACATTTCAACGAGCAACCCTCCTCTTTCTGGATTCGGAAAATGCTCGAACGCGGCTACAGCTATGACTCTGAATTCTCAGAGTTTCTGCATTGTTTGCCTGACGTTTACAGTGGCAACATGATGGTGTTCCTTGCTCACACCGCTGCGGCAAGCCGTTCGAGATACGATGTCGGTGATCGCCCAAACGCCCAGCATTTTTCTGCGGTGTAACATGCAGCGCTTGGCCCTAAGCCGACGCGCCTGTCGTGCCAGCGACATCGCGTTTAGGTAGCGATTGACCCATCACTGACCCTAGGCGAGCGCGATGGCCTCGATGCCGACGAGCACGCCGGGGATGTCCGCCCCAAAGCGCACCATCGCCCTTGCTGGCTTTGCCTTAGGGAAGAACTCGGCGTACGCGTTGTTCATCTCATTGTAGAGGTCTGGCTGGGCCAGTAGTACGGTCACCTTCACAATGCGGTCGAGCGAGCTGCCGGAGGCCTCGAGGATAGCCTCGACGTTGTGCAGGCACTGACGTGTTTGTTCCTGCATCGTTTTGCCGACGATGTCGGTGGGGCCGCCGCCCGGGCGCACCGGTATTTGTCCCGATACAAAAACGAAACCGTTGGCAACCACAGCATGCGAATATAGAGAATGAGGTGCAGGATAGTCGGGAACGTCAACGTGGCGGATCGCAGGCATGGTTTTTCCCCAAGAAAACTCACCCCATTCAAAGGGGCCATAGCCACTATCATAACCGGAGTTGGCGGCCTCGTTCATTTCCGCTGATGGCCCTTCGCGACAGCCAGTGCGGTGCAGCGATATTTCCGGAGTTGCGCGCTAGGCGGAATTTGTGTGGTGCCATCATCCTCACGCATCAGTAATCAGCGCATCGTCCACAATGGCCTTATCGATCAGCCCTCGAGCTGTTGCCGCGTCTATTGGATCGAGATAGCCGAAGGTGACGATCGGCGCTCTGTGCTCATTCAGAATGTTGAACCCGACGCCCGCGACGATTGCATGCGGGCACATGGTTGGATACGGGATTGAATGTATACGAAACGGATGTGGCGATCAGACGCTGGATAACGGATCGAGGCGAGTATGCCAATTGGCGATGCAGGAAATCAGATAACCATCTGGAGCATCGTAAGCCTTTTGGTCGGTACGATCATCAGCGCGATCGTTTCCTATTTGCTGCAGCGAACTTCATTTGCCGAAGCCAGGCGCGTCAAAGCACAGGAAAAACTCGAAGAGCGCAAGACGCTGGGCCTAACTCTACTTCACAAAATGATTAGGATGACCTCTACGCTTCAAATTTTAAAAGACAGCTTGGACGAAGCTTTTGCTGATGCCAAAGCCAATAGCATTACTGGTCAACCGTGGCAGTTTGTCATGCCGGTGGTCAATTTCCTCGATAGAGTGAAGTTTACACCGGAAGAGTTGACGTTTTTAATGCTGCTGGACAGAAATCTTTTCAATGATTTTGGTCCGTTCGACGATATCCATAACAACCTTCTTGGCGTTTTTGAGCTATACCGTACGAAGCGTTCGGCTCTCACGGATATCCTGCCGGCTGAAATGAAAGGAAACCTCGGAACGACCGGTGTCTCTTTGAACGAAATTCTGAAACTTGCGCCGAAAGCAGCTGAGTTAGATTTTCTGATTGAAGGGATGGTTCAAAGGACGCGACAGGACAGCAAAGAAGCCTGGGAGCTTCTTGATAGGTTACAGAAATCACTCAACAAGGAGTTCAATCTTAATTTGCGAATTGTGCCAAAGTGAGCGACCGCCGTTGTTTGCTAACCGTTTTCCCGGCCGAGTCGATGCGGACATGGCGGATGATCGACACGGGTCAACAAACCAGAAAACGATGATCCCTCAATTGTCCCGGCGATGATTGCGGTGCTGGCATTCCGACCCTTGGCGAGTGGCCAACGGCTATAGATTGGATCGCCATCATTTTGATTTCTGCCAGCGTTTACGTCGTAAGCGGTGGGCCGCTGCCGGGACGATCGACGTGTCAGGCGTCGCCGCCGAACCACGTCCGGAGTGGATGAATTGGGACTTGTCCGGTTATGGCCCTTCGCGACCCATGTTATTCCGTATTTCAACATTGACGCGGGCGGCCATGTCACCACCTACCGCTGCGAACGACGCTGGCTGCCGTCCCTTCTGGAAACCCGAACGCGGCTGGCAAGCACCGAAAACGAGGCCGAAATCGCGTCAGCAGCTGCCTTTTTTGAACGGCATGGGGTGATCCTGCACGAGTTCCGGCGTGACGACCCCGCCGTGGTCATTCGGAACATGCTGGTCCGAATGATCGACCTGCTGCGGTCCGAGGCAATTCGTCTGTCGATTGGACCGCTTGCGCGGTCGATGAAGTGCAGGGCTCGTCTTTGAAATGAACAGGAATGAGAAGCTCGCGGAGGCCGCTTATGATGCCATGTACGAAGCAAAATCGTACGCGGTGAAGGACTGCGCAGTTGAGCCGCCTGCCAAGCCGGTTAGGTCAATAATTCTGTCCTTTTCCGAACTAAAAAACACTAAACAACGATGCCAATGCGGACTAGCAAAATCTAGCAAAAGGGCCTGATTGAGCAAAAGGGCCCGATTGTACGGACAAGTCCTTGACACCTTGGCAGTCAGTTGAAGCTGTGTCACCCTAGTATCAGAGGGGTTGCCATGGAGGAGACCATGCGCGTGCGCAGGTTCATTAGACGCGCCGTGTTTGCGACGGGACTGATTACAGGCTCCGTTGTAATGCTGGCGGCGCCCGCATCAGCAAGCTCGATTTACAGTCTACCGGTCGGTACACCTGCAGATCAAAATTGGGCAGGGTCGTTGGGGTTAGATTTCACAGTCAATAGCAATATCGTGGTTTACGGTCTCGGTGCATGGGCGGACGGCGGCACCCCCATCGATGTGGTAATTTATAATGCAACCACCGGCTCGCCGGTTTCAGGGCTTTCGACCACCATTACGTCGGCGCTTTCTGGCGTATATGTGTTTAATGCAGTGACACCGGTTACGTTGACGCCCGGTTCTTATCAGGTGGCGGCGTGGGGATACGGCAGCGGGACCGGAAACTATAACACAGGTACCGCAGGTTGCGCTGGAGGATCATCAGGATCCTCTTGTCCAGCGCTGGGTTTCAATACGCTCGGCGGTGAGCTGACCTTCGGATCACCCTATTACAATACTAATGCAACTGGTTTCGCGACCACCCTCGATGACATTTGGAACGATAGCGGCCCATACGGCATCGACCATTACTACGGGGCGGGAAACTTCGAAGCTTTTGCTACTCCCCTGCCGTCGACCTGGACGATGCTGATCGCTGGCTTCCTGGGTCTCGGCTTCTTGGCATATCGCGGGCGGAAGAGGGACTCTGCTGCTCTCACAGCCGCCTGACCAAAAACACCAGACCTCATATAGGAGAGACCGCCGCGAGGTGGTCTTTCTTTTTTGCGCGCGCGACGGCGCGATTTCAGGCTACGAGCTTGGCGATAAACGGATCGGTACTGCCGGCGGGTGTCTGATCGCAGCGTGCGAAGTCGGATCGGCAAGCACGGCAGTGGTCGTCCCCAGCCATCCATCCTCTCGAAATGTTCGTACAAATCCGCTAGCACACCGCCCGTATTGCGCTAGCTGTCGCTGGTGCGGCAAACGACCGCGCGCACAACTTAACTTTAATGTGTGATCCGCATTGCGGCCGCAAAGTCGCGTCGTATCTGTGGACGATAAGGTCGACCGGGCGGCTCCCCGTCCCCCGACACAGCCGCCCGGCTCAAGAACCTGAGTTGAGGCAACAACTCAGGAACCCCAAGCAGAAAGCGCCTGGGGTTCTTTTTTGTGGCAACGCCGCGTCTAACGGATGGCCAGCACCAGTTAGTGCGTGACTGTGACAGTTTGGCCACAAATCGGACCGGCGGCGATGCTTGGCCGAGTCGTGAGGTCTGTTGCTGACCCTAAAGCCGACGCGGCGCGAATGCCAGCTTCGCTACTACAGCGAAATCCAGCTAACAAAATCTAGCAAAAAACCCTGACTTGCCAGCGGGGGATGCGGTCTCTCCGCACGTTGGTCAGCAGCGGGATGCCAAAGGTGATGTTGCATGCAAAATACTCGAAGCGTATGGTTTGGCTGTATGACTGGGACAGCCTGGGGGTGCATACGATGAAATTGCTGTTGATTGGGCTGACTGCCATCAGTGCCGCGTTTGCATTGGTGCCGAGTAGAGCCTCTGCCGTCACAATAACGCTAACTAACGACGGTCCGGTCTCGCCGAACACAGGCGGCGTCCTCTTGGGTCCGGGCGTCTTTGAAACGAGTTCGCATAACGCGCCACACTCGATTGGTGCCAACGCCAGCGACCCGAAGGGGTGGGATCCATGGGGCGCTAGCGATACAAATAGTCGCTGGCTGAGTGTTGGAAGCTGTTGTGGCGGAACCGGCTCTTTCGCGACATTTTCGTTCGCGGCGCCGGAAGACACGTTGAGCCTGCTATGGGGATCACCCAATTCTGACAACACCGTCACGCTCTACAGCGGAAAAAACGGCAAGGGTACCGTGATCGGTACAGTTTCATTCGTAGACGGCGTTGGCTATGAGATTAATGGCTCGCCGACGACAACACCCTATGGTCCCAACACTACGGCACCGGGGGATATCATCTCAATTAGTTCCTCTAGTTTGTTCCAGAGCGCTGTCCTGACTAACGATAGCGGTGGTTTTGAAGTGGCCGACATCAGGGCTGCTGCCCCGCTGCCCTCGACTTGGATTATGCTGTTCTCTGCCCTCATCGGTCTCGGCTTCTTCGCTTATCGAGGGTCGAGGAACGCCGCTGCTATTGCAGCCATCTGATCAAAACACTCGATCGGATTTCGGAGGGACCGCCGCGAGGCGGTCCTTTCTTATGCTCATGTTGCAGTGCATGAGTCTCAAAACTGGCCCTTAACGACGCTTTCTGTTTTGGCGGCGGCCTGGCGCTGGCATAATACCACCTGCGGACCGCCTGCCGATTGATCCGCTTAGGAATGAGCGATGGCAGCAGCTTTGGTGGGAGCAGCTTTGATTTCATGGCTGGGTGTGATCGTCGCGGTGCTCATTGCGATTCCAACTGCCGTATTTTGCAGTGAAATCGCCGCTGCCCTGTGGCGACGTCAGCTAGCGACAGACCCGATCGGTGACCGGCGCCCACGCGTTGCCGTGCTGGTGCCAGCGCACAACGAGAGCGGCAATATTGCGCCAACGCTGGAAAACATCAGGAAGCAATTGCGGCCCGGCGAACGGCTGCTCGTCGTTGCCGATAATTGCACCGACGACACCGCAGCCGTTGCCAGGGCGGCCGGCGCCGAAGTCGTCGAGCGGCAAGACCCTAAGCACCTCGGCAAGGGCTACGCTTTGGACCATGGCCTTCGCTGCCTCGCCAACGATCCGCCCGACATTGTGGTCATCATCGATGCCGATTGCTGGCTTGCCACCGACGCCATAGCCCGCCTCGCAGGCGCATCCGCAATGACCGGACGGCCCGCCCAGGCGCTTTACCTGATGGAGGTACCGGCCGGAGCGGGCATCAACCAACAGATCGCTGGCTTTGCCTGGAGAATCAAGAATTGGGTCCGGCCGTTGGGCCTGCAACGCCTCGGCCTGCCCTGTCAGCTGACCGGCAGCGGCATGGCCTTTCCCTGGCCGGCCATTCGCGCTGTCGACCTTGCCAGCGGATGGATCGTTGAAGACCTAAAGCTCGGCCTCGATGCTGCCGCTGCCGGCAATCCGCCCCTGTTCTGTCCCGCGGCGCAGGTGACCAGCCAATTCGCCATCTCCGAACAGGCGAGCGCCGATCAGCGCAGGCGCTGGGAGCACGGAAGCCTGATGACAATGCTGCGGTTCGCGCCGCGCTTACTGTGGGTTGCGATCGCCAACAGAGACTTCGCCGTCCTCGCCCTCACCCTCGATCTGGCAGTCCCGCCGCTATCGCTGCTCGCCGTCATGTTGATCGGGGTGTTTGCCATCACCGGCACCGCGGCGCTGCTAACGCGGGCGCCCGCCGGCTTTATCATCAGCGCGGCAGCCCTGGTCGGTTTTGCAATTGCCGTCGCTTGCGCCTGGGTCGGGTATGGACGTGAGGTCCTGCCGATGCGCGCGATCTTGTCGGTTCCAACCTATGTCCTGAAGAAATTCGGCCTCTACGGTCAACTCCTGTCCGGAAAAAGGCAAACCCAGTGGGTCAAGACCGATCGGACCAAAACCTGATGGTCCAGCGGTTGAGACCGCCGAGTTTGGAGTCAGTGATATATCAACAGGTAATGGCTGCCTGCCCCTACACCAAAATGCAACACGCCATTGTTTCTGCTACAGTTCGAGCAAGAGATTGACTACGTTTTTCGACTTTCTGACAGTTGCCTGCTTCGTCAGCATAGCAATCGCGTTCTTTCAGTTCACCGGACGGGAAATTTCGACGCTGCTAAGGCTTTTGCTGAGCGGCCTTGCATTCGCTGTCGCCAATCAGATCGGCAACGCCGGTTGGACGCTCGCCGCCATTGCGCTGGTTGCAGCTGGGGCGGTCTATGCAGCCATGGTCATCCGGCGTGCGAATGGCCAAACGTCCTAACTGACGCTTGGCGGTGAACACTGGTTAGAAAGCAAACCTTCGGGCGGCTTCGACCAAAACTCAGAAATGATATTCGGGAGGTATGAACTCGGCCATCACCGATGTGGGCACGAAAAATTTCGCAATGTCATGAGTTTTTTCACTCGTATGTCCATTGTCGTCGCGTCTTAGGGTCTGTGTTATTTTGCCGCTGATGATGCCGAGCAGGCACTTCGTATTGGCATCAAATACGCCGGATCCGGAATTTCCAGTCGTCGCCACGTCGCCAATGGCCGTCCGATATCTGGGCGCAATATTTCGCGGTAGCCGATTGGGTGGAACGACGTGCGAGCGGGCGATGCGTTCGGGAATGGCGACGATGACCTCCTCACCCGGCACGGAAGGGTGCTGGCACACGGCGATCCGTCGAAGCCGCAGGCTTACCGGCAGTTGCGATTGGTCGATGGCGAGGAGCGCCAGGTCCACGTCTTCGAATGACCCCTGCTTGATAACGCTCGCCGGCAGCTCCTTGCCGGCAATCTCGACGCGGGGATTGAACAAAAGCGCGATCCGACCAACGACATGAGCCGCCGTGATGACAAGACCGTTGCCCAGGTAGATGCCGTAGCCGGTCCAGGATTGCTTCGGAACCCTATCAATATGAACCGCATAGAGCCGCAGCGAGTCGTCGGCATCCTGAGTTTGCGCGGCGGTGACGGAAATAAGCCCTACGGCTAACGTAGCGCAAAGTAGCTTGGCGACATCCATCAACCAGACTTTCACGTGATGGCGACGCTTTGCGCGGTGTTCGACGCCCTAAAACCGGAGCATCAGCGCTGCCGATATTCGACCGTGTGCGCAGCCGCCCAGCAGTAATCGTCCGTATTGAAAACGTTACGGCCACGAAGGGGAAATCGCCCTCCCCTGTTGGCTGCGACGCAGCCGGCATACACCCGGTCGTAGGTCGATGTTGGCCATGCTGAATTGCCGTGGCACCAATCCTCGATCCAAGCTTCGAACAAACAGGCGCGATAAGCGTGTCGTTCCAACGGGGTCAGGAGAACCCGGTAGCCGTCCTGGGCAAAACTTGCGGAGCCGTTGATCAGCGCAAAACCAAGTACCAGCGCCGCCCAGATCGTTTGCGTCCGCATTTTTGACTCCCCCTGCCGTTAGGAACCGCCAACGCGGCCGTCCCACGACCCCGATCATGGCAAACCGCGCCAGCCCTGTCACCACGGCCAAAGAGCGACGCAACTGAAATGAACAACTGAATCCTCCCGGCGTCGGCGATGGCGAAATACCCTTGCCTCGCTGCACGGCACACATATTACTGATTGATTTCTCAGGCGAATCGGCGCTGCTAACAAACAAATTTTATAGCGTTCAGCCGAAACGCTCCGCGGCGGAGCGGTTTTGTCCACATGACTTTCCTCTACCTCTGCCTCGCACTGGGACTGTTGCTGGCCCAACGTTTCAAAGGGCTGGTGTTGCTACCAGCCACCCTGCTGGTCGTGGCCCTGACTGGCGCAATCGCCGGGCCCGAAGGGCCATGGCTGCGGGCTCTGATGGGCGTCCTCGGCGCGGCGAGCTTGCAGTTTGGCTACCTTTGCGGACTGGGGCTTCGCTCGCTGTACCTGTCCGCGGTTGCCAGTCGGCTCCGTGGCGCGCTGTGGCGCGCAACCCGGCGAACCGCTCACTAGCAAAATCTAGCAAAAAGCCCCCCATATTTACGTCGCGCTGCGTGAGGCGCCTCTTGGCCCTTGGCGCCATTTCGCTCGTCCGGGATTTGGTCACTTGCGGGCAAAAGCGGTCATTGATTCGCACCAGCACCGAAATGGCTCGGCAGCGCTCGACCCAAAGACTAGCTGAGTCTCCGTGCTGACCGTATTGCCGACGCGTGCGGATGACGGCCCTGGGCAGAAATTGCTATGCTTATCGACGATTTGATCGGAGGGGCAAATGATCAACCGCTGTTTTGCTTTCGGCATGGCCTTGGCCACGCTGTTCACGGTTTGCTTGTCCGAATCTTCCCCGGCACTCGCTGACCAGGCATTCCAGCGTTTCATTCCACTGTTGATTGATCTCGACGGTTGGCACGGCAAAAAGCCTGACGGCATGTCGATGGAGATGCCGAACAACAGCATGGCGACTGCCACCCGCGACTATGATCGAGATACGTCAAAGTTCCACGCCGGTGTCGTTATCGGCCAAGCCGCCGCGGGAGCCTTGGCTCCCACGCGGAGTGCGATGAACTTCGAGACTGCCGACGGCCACATGATTACATCGACGGTCAACGGCCTGCCGGTTACCAAAACCTACAACATGAAGGATAAATCGGCCGCGATTTTAGTCGCGCTTGGGCCGAACGCGTTGCTCAGCTTCTCTTACAGCGGAATAACCGAAAACGAAGCGTTGCAACTGGCCGAGAAGTTTGACTGGAAGGCTATTCAGGCAGCAGCGCTATCGAAATAAATAGGCGGGTGATAGGCACGACGTTCGCCAAGATTGCACCGTATCGAGCCAGTCTTCGGCAAAAAGAAGCCTGGTGCGACCCGGGCCACTATGGCGATCGGGCCGATGAAGCGCTTGATCGCTTCGGTGTTCCAGACGACAACGTCAGCTTTTGGCCCAACGCTGACCCAGCCGAGCCGCTCATGAATGTCCGCTATCGGAAAAGATGGGGTAATCGGCCGGCGTTCTTGTGGATAGCTGAAGATTTGGGTGCTGCGCTTCAGGCTGATGGTGAAACGAGGTCCGTGTGTACGGCCTCAAGCATCAGAAGGAGAAGCGCAGCAAGCCAGCGCCCGACCGGCCCTTATTGCTGGCGACGATCGACGCGACGGCTGGCGGATTTTGAAGGCCGCCGCAGATAATGTCAGAGACAAGCGCAAGGCCCAGAACCGGGCGTAGCGTGCGTTTATTCAAATAAGCTGTAATGATGCCGCCGTCGTCGCGCGTGCTTGGTTGGTGTGGCTACTCGCGGATGCCACTCGCACCCATACGGCCACGCAATCTTTGGGCATTCCACATCCGGCTGGCTACCCAAAACATCGAGTTTTGCAGCTTTGAAAAACTTTCTGTCATTCGTCTCAGTGGAAGGATGAGCCAAGGCGACGGCAATCGTTATGCCTAGTATCGCGCCAACACAGGCAACTGCAAACTTGTACGCGAACACGGCAGCAGCTTTCCAAGAGGAAATGACCGCCCCTTAGACCCCACACTGTATTTGATAATCAGCCAATCCTATGAACAGGCTGCGCGTTTTGATCTAATTTTAATCACATTCAGTGAGTTGAGCGGATAACACTTACGCATGATCCGGCATTACGAGCGCTGAGCGCGGACCTACTTCCGGGAGCTTGCGCGTCGGCGTTGATTACAAGTTCGGCCAATAAGAACGAAGCTCACATCCCCAACAGCACGGACAATGCGGAGGCTTACTGATGTCTCCTTGTGGTTCTAAGCGGACATCCCGACCGCCGCAGCAAATGTCGGCTATGAGGGGAAGAGCCGACGTCTTGCCGCCGAGCCATTAACCGAACATTATGCAAGTAAGGTCGGGGAAAAACCGGCTTCCTAGCCCTTTACGAGCCGTACCGGTCGTTTGTTTCGTTGTGGCGTTTCGGCACCCATCTTCTTGCTTGTTGCAGCCAAGGCAGCGGCAAGTTCCGGTTTCCTCTGGCAGTTGATCGCTATCTTGCGATAGAGGTGCGCCTCGGTGCCGAGAGGATCGTCGCCGCCCACAACATATGCTGTGCCGGATATGATCGCCCTGATTTGGCGGCGGACCAGCAGCTCATCCAAGCTGACATTGCCAACCGCCTGTTCATCCTCAATCATACGGCCTCGCACCTCAGGTCGTCACAGGCCATCGCCAAATGCGGCCAGGATCGATCCCGTTGGGGCAGAAGGAGGATCACTCGTCCTGGCCGCTTGACTTGGCGTGTGGACACCCCAGAGTCGGGCATCACTGTAAGGGCGGCGGGATTAAAAGGTCCTTGCCGGTGACATAAGTACGAATACGCAGGCCGAGAGGCGCTACCGCCTGCCGTGTGCAACGCAACGCCACCGCGGTGATCAGACGGTAAAGTCCGCTGTCAGAACTGCGAGTCGAGGTTCGGCGCGGCGGGAATGTCGGTCCAGGAAAGTATTTTTAGATCCATACCGGGGTCTGGATCGGCTGCTACTTTGACCGCACGCCAATCGTCTGCATCCTCACGCCACTTGTGGTTTTGGTTTGCATTGCGGCAATCTTGCAGCGACTCTTGCCGGTACTCGGGATTGGATTTTAGGGAGATCAGACCGTGAGTCGCAGCAACATTATCTACCTCGCCATCGGCGCGCTCGTCGTCATCGTCGCGATCATGGGTTATCAGCTCTACCAGGACCGCCAGAAACCGGACTTGAAAATCGATATTGGACCGAACGGCGTTTCCATCGATAAGAAATAAGGATCGAGTGCTCGGCGAACGCGTCTAAGGAGATCGGTAGTGTCCTAATTTGAGTTTTTTGCCCGGTATCGCAGCAGCTCTTTGGCTAACGCCGCCGTTGCTTCGCTTAGAGTGGCAAGCTGGTGACCGTAGCAGTAATTATCGATCCAGCCATCAATAAAGGCTTCGTCGTTTCTCTCCAATAGAGTGGGACTTCCGGTCGGGGCCGCGCCGGAAAGATATCCGGTGATCCAAGCGTGAAGCGCTACTGGCGAATAGGAGCCGGCACGGCGTTCCACAATCCAAGTGCTGCAGGTCGTGCTACCATAGCCAAGGGCCCCTGCTGGCTGCTGCGCGTTGGCTGACAAACACATGGCACCAATTAAGAGCGACGCGAGGATAAGCTTCATTTTCTGCCATGCTCCGCCACGATAGCCGCCCGCACGGCCTCTACAGGCGACCTTCCGTCGGACATCGGAACTCCTACTCCTGATTTCGGAATTTCAGAAATGCTGCGCTGTGCAGGTTATCGTGTCCAATGAACGCGGAGTGCTTTCCCGCTGTGATACGATCGGTAGTGGGTCAGTTTGAATAAGGCAAACCTTGCAAGCTTGGCCCAATAGCGCATATTCGGGCCGAATGGCCAAAATCCGGAAAATCGCCAAATATACTTTGGACATCTTGCTAATCGCGGTTCCGTTGTCCGTTACCCTCTACTTTCTGGCTTACCCGGAAAAATTCGACGCATTCCTGAATTGGATGGTAGGGCGCCGATGACGGCCACGAGCAACTTCAGGCGCGCGCGAGGGTATCTTTTCGAATCATGCTTGGGGAACGGTTGTGTCAGACTTGAGTTTGTGCGTTCCAAATCACCACGCCGTGCAGCATACGCGTGAGGGCCGGCGCGCTCGGATCATCTCAATGGCCGGCGCGGTCGCGGCGATTGCGATCGTGATCGGCGCCATCATCGGGGATCATGCACCCGACCGAAGCAAATGCGATCCCGAGTTCGGTCCTTTTTTCACGCCAACCACAAGCCCAACTACCATTACGCTGGGGTGTTTCGGCCCCGGCCCAAAGCACGGCCCTCGTTGATGGCCTTCGGCTCGCTTTCGATCGAGGGCGGCGCCGGAAACGGCATAAATCCAACATCGGTGCTTGCGCCAGAAGCGGCCGTCCGTCCGCAATTTTCTGGATGCCGCGCGGCTGCGGCTGTGTCGTGCATTAAACCGCCCCGTAACCAATCGCCGCTACCGTCGCTGCCGGAACAGTGGGACGGGGAAATCCGTACGGGCGTCGCACTGGACCGGGCCCCGGTTAAGAGCGCAATCCGTACCCCCGCGCAGGCCGGGGCCCTCAAAGTTCTGAACGGCGGCTGCCCTTATCCACAAAGCGCGCGCTGGGACAGTCGGTTCCCTTTGACAGTCGTGGGCGTTCCGCCTGCGTTCACGCAAAAAGCCGTCAGTTGCCATACTCCGACACCGCTCGCTGAGAGCGCCTTAAGACAATTTGTCTTTCGCCGGGCGCTGCGCATTCTCGAAACGTTCTGCGGTTATGCACAGCCCGCCGAAGTTCTCCCGCCCGGCCGCCTGCAATCGAGGCGGCGCGGCTTGCGCCGCGGTTGGCCCCGCCGCGCGCGTGGGCCCCGTCAGCGCGCGGCCGATCGGCAGCATATAATGACCGTCATGAGCACCTCGCGTAATCGTGCCGTCTAGTCGTGGCCTGTAACTGCGGCCGCTGACAATCCCCGGCGTGATGAGGCTTAAGACGCTCGCCGACGTGCGCTCGCTGATGCGGCATTTGCCGGAAGATCGCCGGGAACGATCGACGTGGCGCTACTTTGCGGATACCCGTATCCACCGCTATCCGTCGATCAGGTGGGCAAGTTTTTCGCCCCCGTCGGAGACATCTGGGGAGAAAAGGTCAGATCGATTCTCTATGGCGCAAACGCCACAAGCGGCCTACGCAATCATACTTATGTCACCGGCAAGGACCTCTTAATCCCACCGCCCTTACCGTCATGCCCGACCATGGGTGTCCACACGCCAAGTCAAACGGTCAGGACCGCGCGATCCTCCTTCTGCCTATGGGTCCTGGCCGCTTAATTGCTGCCATGGCCCTGTGACGACGTGAGGTTCGAGCCGTATGATTGAGGAGGTCGCATCTGGTTGGAAACGGTTTGGTACAGACTGGTGAAGTGGCTAACCGGCTTGGCTGCCGCGTATTTTGGGCTGGCAGTTCTTGAACACACGGGCAGTTGGTGGAAGACAGGTATTTGGACGCCCTTCACAATTGCGGACCTTTTGATTGAGTGGAATTTACCGCTACCAAAGGCGCCAAATTACATCGGGCTAGATAAGATTGTTGAATACTTGCTCAGTTTTCCCGGCGTTTTCGCCTATGTGGCGGTACTCTGCTGTCTAGTGGCTATTTTGGGGTGGGCCAACGCAGGATTAGACGCGCTGGAGAACAAAAAACAAGAAGCCGCACGCACGAAAATCGGGGCCGGTTAGACGGCCTCGCCGAAGCTCTCACCGGACACCTCACGGGCTTGCGGGCTTTGGCTTCTTCGCGGTCTATCGTCGCAAGAAGAACGACTCCGCTGCCATAGCTGCCGCCTGATCCAAACAACATTATCGGATTTCGGAGAGACCGCCGTGAGGTGGTCTTTCTCTGTGCGCGTCTCGCCGATCGTGTTGCAGTGCATGAGTCTCTTCGTGGCCCTAACGTCACTTCGCTGCGCCGAACAATAATGTCTCTATGGGAGTAACAACGGACATTGATCGGCACGGTACTGAATGCATCGGACGCGGATGACCCGTTGCAGACATCATCAGGCTGCGGCATGATTTGCGTGCGGGAAACGTCCTGGCCGTGGTTGGCTGCCTAGGACCACAGGAGGGGCTTCGATGAATCCAAACAAGGCACTTTGGGAAAAGGGCGACTTCACACGCCTTGCCGCAACCTTTCGTGGCAGCAGCGAGGCTCTTGTTAGCGCGCTTGGAATTACGAAAGGACTTAAGATCCTTGATCTCGCGTGCGGCGACGGCAACACAGCCGTCCAGCTGCAAAACTAGGCGGAGACGTTTTGGGTGTGGATATTGCGCGCAACCTGGTCGAGGCAGGGAAGCGGCGCGCGCAAGAGATGGGTCTAAAAAACCTCCAGTTCCAAGAAGGCGATGCCACCAATCTTGCCGGATTGCAGGACAAGACATTCGACCTTGTCATCAGTATCTTCGGTGCGATGTTCGCGCCCAAACCGTTTGACGTGGCTAAAGAGATGGTGCGCGTTACCCGCCCAGGTGGCAGGATTGTTATGGGGAATTGGATTCCCAATGACCCCACGTTAGTTGCCCAGATTTTGAAAATCAGCGCCGGCGTTCCCCGGGACAACGTCTTCTTTCAGCGGGAGAACTGCTTATTCAACTTTCCCGGTACGCCTTCCGGGTTCGTAGACACATTCCGACGCTATTATGGGCCTACCATGAACGCTTTTGAGGCGGCAGAAAAAACAGGCCGTGCGGAGGACCTAAGATCCGAACTAAGCACGCTGTTTGAGAGTCAGAACAGCAGTACTAGCGACAACGTGACTATAATTGCGGCTAACTTCCTTCGCGTTACGGTCGCGGTGAAGTAGCTGCATCATTAAGTGTTGCGGTCGCGCTTGAATTCCGCCGACATCGGGGCTGCTGAGAGAAGAAGTACCTTGTTGCTTCGCCACTACGTCTGCTAGTGGCCCAAAGCTGACCTAGGCGAGCCGCTCATGAATGTCTGCTTACAGGGGGCAAAGCGGACGTGAGGCGAAGAGCGCGGAATGTCTGTCAAGACCCAAACCGGACCTACCAAGACCGACTAACTATAAGGGTGGCCCCGGCAGCGGAACTGGCGTGGTTCGCCTCAATGTCGGCCGTTATTGAATCCGGCCTTCAGGCACAGATGTCGATGCCGTGATCGGTCTCATCGGTGAGGATCTCGAATGCAGCTCTGTTCGATGCTCGCAGGGTCTCGGTCCGACCGGTCGCAAAATCCGTCACGCGCAAGGTACAGCCGGCGATCTTCGAGTTTAGGCAATACTTCACTCCGCCCGGCGGATTGTAATATCTCAACCCCACGAAAGCCTCTTGCCGCGCGCGGATTTCACCTTTGATTTGGGCCAATTTGTTCTTTGAGGCGAAACGCCAAAGGAAATAATCATACGATGCATGAGCGCTCAGTCCCTGCCACAACGAATTGAAGGCGTACTCCTTATCGCGATTACGCAGAACCAAAGGCGTTATCAATTTTGACCAGATCGGACCGATCTTGAACCTCGCCGAGGCGATTTCCAGAAAACTGTCTGATGCGTTGTCAAACCCGCACACCTGACCCCACGCGTATCGATCGGTGTGTTGCACACCCCAATTGTGATTCTGGCTGCCAACCCAATTGTCAATTGCAAGTGTTTTGTCATTTAGCGTTATCGTTCCGATGAAGCGCGCCATTGGGACACCTACAAGGGCCTTCGCTTTTGGAAAGCTGGCTTCATATCTGTCCAGTGGCAGGTCAAAAACCGGTGGACTGCCGCCTCCGTAACTCAAGTTCCAGGTGATGCTGTTTGAGTCCGAGCCGGCGCGTCCAATCAGAACTCCGGGAGCAAGCGACGAGTCGGCGATGCTTACAGAGAACCGGTCGATGCCAAAAGCACATTGGTCGATGGGCACCTCAGTTTTTGCGACAACATGACGGCCTGTGCTGCCATTGAATACGACGGCCCAGAGTTCACCGATGGCATCGTGTGGTCGTCCGGCAGGGCTGAAGATCGTATACCGGACCCAGAACGCCTGCGGCTGAGTCGGATGATTAGCGCGTTGAAAGTAACTTTCGTAATGGCCGGCCGTTTGTCCGGTCCGGCAGCGCGCGTAATTGAAGTCGTCGGTGATCATTGATAACTCGACTTTGGCAAGCTTCGCTGTAACTCTAGTTAGTGCGATGCAGCGATACGTCCAGAGTCCGCTCATGGCCTTAAGTCATTCACGGTGCTGCAAAAGTGAGGTCGCTATCGGACCAACAGCGGACAAACTGCGCCGTCGGGCCTGACTGGCTCCGCAGCGTTTGGCCCAAGGCGGAAGGCAGGCTTTGCAGCCTGTTTAAGAAATCACCGGGCGCCTGTCGAACATGCGCTCGTGTCCGGGCGGAGCACTGTTTCCGCGCCGCGGCCGCTGAAATTGAGCGACGAACAGACTAACTGTCAGCATTGCTGCAAGGCAGTTCGTGACCCGCGATGCACGGCTCACCTTGCACTCAACGAATGTGATAGGGGTTCCACTCTCGACCTGAGGATAGTCCATGAGGCGGCGGGAAGTCGTTGCCCTTCTCGGGGGCGCTTGCGCGGCTTGGGCGCTTATGGCGCGTCCGCAGCATCCGAGCCGCGTGCGCCACATCGGCGTGCTGCTGGACCATGCCGAAGCGGCGCCCGCACCGTCGTTAGGGCTGCTCACGCCCCCTGGGACAGACCCGTTTCCGCTCTCCGTCAGCGCGAACGGGCGATACCTCGTGACCGCGACCGGGACGCCCTTTCTCGTGGTCGCGGACAGTTGCCAAGGCGGCGCGATCGAATCGGTCGCTGACTTTAGTTACTATTGCCAACAGCGCAGCGCCCAAGGCTTCAACACAATCCAGTTCGACTTGATCGCCACCGGCTACGTCGGCAACCCGGACGCCACCAACTACACGACCCACGACGGCATGCCGCCGTTCACTGGCGCCAAGGTCACGACGCCGAACCCCACTTATTTCGCGCGCATGGTCCAGTTCGTGCAGATCATGCAGCAAAATGGCCTCGTTGCGTGGCTCAATCCTTACGAGACTGGCGCGGGTGGGACCGGGCAGACTGATCTTAATAATGCCGGGGCGGCGGCCTGCAATGCCTACGGGCAGTACGTCGCCAATCTGTTCGCCGGCTACTCGAACGTCATGTGGCACTTCGGCAACGATTTCGAGGCGAGCCGTGGCCCATGGACATTGCGTGATTATCTGCGATTTGCGAAGTCGTACCTGCGCTTGCACTTACCGAGCAGCAACGATGCCTGTGTCCAGGCGCTGATCGACGGCGTCGAAAGCGTTGCGCCGCATCAGTTGCGGGGTGGTGAACTGTGTTTTGCAATAGGCGTCAAGGGAGTGTCGACATTTGATGATGCCAATTTTCTACCACCCTACCAAAACATCAACGGCGCTTATACTTATGCCCCGGTTTATGCAGAAGTCTTGCGCACTTACAACAATTCGTCAGTCAACTTTGGAGGTTTCGGAGCCGGCACTAACACGACGCCACCATGCCCTACCATCATGGTGGAATCTGACTATGAGTGGGAAAACAACTGCGGTGATCCCGGAATCCCGGTCAATATGCGCCGCGTATTATGGTGGACCTATCTTTCTGGCGCGTGCGGTTACATCTACGGTATGCACTTTACCGCGACGAGCTTCATCGTCAGCGGCAGGGCCCCGGTCAGCGGCTACAACACCACGACGCCGCTGTGGAAAAACAACTTGGATTCGCCGGGCGTTATCGCCTTTGGCGTCCTCATCAATCTGTTTGATACTATTGAGTGGTGGAACTTGGTGCCAGATCAGAACCACATAGTCGGCACAGCAGGCTACGGCACGCCAGCTGCGAGCGGCACATACCAAACCAACGACTACGTTACCGTCTCCGCAACGCCGGATGGCACCTTGACGCTGGCCTATTTCCCGCAGGGTGGCAGCAACACGCTGACGGTCGCCATGTCAACTTTCGCCACGTCCGTGACCGCGCGCTGGCTCGACCCGACGAACGGATCGTACACAAACATCGGGACGTTCGCGAACGCTGGCGCCCACAACTTCTCGCCATTCGGCAACAATGCCGGCGGCGATCCCGATTGGGTGCTCGTGTTGACCGCCTGAAGGAACAACGCTCATGCCTGTGAAAATCGAACAGGCTTGGATTACTGCATTGCAAATGTCGCAGTTTGGCCCCTGGCGTCATTTCGCTGCGCCGCGAAATTTGGTCGCCATCGGGACATAGCGGACTCTGGCAAGCCGTCCGCCCCGCAGATTTATGGGTTCACGGCCTAGTCCCTCAAGCTTGAAACAATCGAAGCCCCGACCACCGTGCGATGATCGGGGCTTTCGTTTTAGTGTTCCTTCCCGTTTGGGTCGCCTTTGCCCGTTGTGATCCGGCTGCGCAAACTGTCTTTGATATAGAAGCCCCAGGCGCCCGCGCACTTGCCGTAGCATTCGATGGCCGGGCGCAAGCCAACATGGGTGAAGCGCAGTTCGGTCTTGTCGCCCTTTTGGCGATCTTAAAGACGACATCGGTGCCGTTCCATTCAGCCTTGTCTTTGACGAAGTTGATGGCGGCGTCTTTGACGTGCCAGACGATTTTCTTGCCTGGCACCAGTTCCGCGATCTTCTGCGTGCTGTGGTGAAGATCCTGGTAGCGGTAGGTGAATTCCGCGCCGAGTTTATCGGTTGGGCCGTCAATTTCCCCTGACCACCAGCCGCGCACATTGTTGATCGCGGCGAAGACTTCCGCGGGAGATTTGTCCACCATGAAAGGGCTCGAGTCCAATGGACGAGATCAGTTTTTCTGCGGAGGCGGAAGCAGCAGCAAGGTGAGAGTCGTCCGCCGGCCTACGCGAACGTCTGTAGCTCATCCTTGACGTTGCTGTGTGGGTGGGCGAGCCGCACATTTTCAGCGTTTGCCGAAAGCCATTTTCAGAAATATAGCGCCGCCATGTCTGCTGTTGGCCCTCGGCGGACATCACGCCAAGGAGATCGAATGTCCGTTTTCGGGGCGTTCTCAACTGATCGACGCAACGCTGGGGGCGCGGCCCGTTTCCGAGCCCACGGCCCATTATTTTAATAGCGCAGCAAGCTGACGGCAAACTTGCAGCCGCAAAATCAAGACTTCCGGTCTGGTGGCCCGTGACGTGCTTTGTCAGCGGCCGAGCTTCGCAGCCCGATCGGCCTGCGAATTTTTTCCCGGGGAGTTTCCAGTTTCCGCGTTGGCGCAAGGCGGGTTTTGCTGGACCCGAGGCGGCCAATCTGCAGACGAAGTCGATCAGCCATCACCTGCGCTGAATTCATTCTTTTTGCGGCGGCATCGCTGGCGGACTGTTCCGCCAAGCCCTTAAGATCGATCCGGTCGAATATCTCCAGGAGCGCGATACCGCTGTCGCGAAGCGCAGCGTCGCTCGCAAGCACACTACATAGCGCCTTGATCGTCCGCGCCGACAGCACCCCGGGCTTATTATTGATGGTCTGGGTAACGCATTGCAGCGCCGTAATCAGCGTCTCTTCGCCGTAGCGCCTGAGACACCGGAGCAATGTTCCGACTGCCATGGTCTGTCCGGCAGCCTGCCGGTCGATCGGAACCGGATAACGCAGCAGTTCAACTTGCGCACGAGCGCAGGCATCAGCTAAGCGGACCGCCAAGGGATCGCTGATAGCGACCGCCGCGGCGTGGAGGGTCATGCGGGAAGCTGCAGTGGTCGAGCCGTTGAGCGCTTTGAATGCGACCGCCCGCTGTTCGCGAGAACACACCGAGATGATTTGGCAGGGTACCTTGTCAAAGCCCGCCAAGGCTGCGGCTGCGGTTCGACGCTGGCCATCAATGATGGCGAACTTGCCACCTTCGAGTGGTGTGACGATGACGGTGGCAAAGCAAGACCAGGAAAATGTCTGCGCAATCCGATCCACATGTCGACGCGCGTTGCCAGCGATCGGCCGGCGGACCGTTTGATCAACCACGAGGTCAGAAATCGAAAGCCATTGTAGAACCGGCAAACTGCCGGCGGCGACTGACCGAGGCCGTTGGCGCTCTGTGGGAACGATTGCCTGCATCGACTCGATCCCTCAACCGGGGGCGGGCGCCGCATAGGGTTCCCGCCGTAAACCATTTTTTGCACACTAACCTTGGGCTCGGCGTGATCGGCATCACACGCCGAGCGATTAGCCGGTCCCACGACCGGACACTGCCGGTCGCCGTTGCAAGACCCAGTGCAAAATATCCTGCAACTGCTCACCGAACGCTAGGTCGCAGTCCAATGATCCAATATCTAACGTTAAAAGCTAAGCTTAAGCTGGGCACGCCGACGGCTCAATGGTACGCGAGTAACGCCGAACGATCCGCGCCCCCGGTCGACCTTGTCTTTCGGAGCTCCCGCATGAGAAATCTCTTGATGGCCATAGGTGCGGTTATCCTGTCTGCCACGATCATCGTCGTTTCCGCGACATCACCGGCAATCGGCATCAGCGCGGATCTAGCAAAAAAGGCTGCACAGGCGAAAACGTCACAGAAGGCGTATGTTTATTTCAACCGGTGGTTCCCTGCACGACGCGCCGGAATTCGTCAGAACTCCGACGCGAGCCGATCCAGTCCCATACGGTGGGCCAGGCTGCGCACCTCGTTCTTCTGCTCGTCATTGAAACTCATGATCAACGGGATGGCCGCGGACTTGAGGTATTGCACTTCCGCGCTGTTGAGATCGACGGAGGCGATTTCCGTGCTCGCCGGCGCGCCGCGCAGATACGCGGCGCGGGCTTTCGCGTAGGCGACGTAGCGCAGCGCGTATTCGACCGCGGGCCACATGCGTTCCTGGTAGGGCGTCAGATGTAGCCGCGCCTTGATGCTGGCGATCTGCGCATCATCGAGCACGAAGCCCAGTCGGTCGGCGCCGTCCGCCGACGACGGCTTGAGGTCCGCCCGCGGCTGCGGTGCCGTCGTCAACTTTATGCCGCAACTGTCGCAGCCGGCAAGTGCGGCCGACGCCGTGCCGGTGACGAATAACCCGGTGAAAACGGCGATAATGGCGCGATGGAAGGACATGATTAATCCCTTTACAAAACAGGCCCGGTGTCTGGCAGCACTGTGAGCAAATCGCGGCCCAAATTGGGTCCGTGTGCCGTCGAAATGCGCGGTAACATTAATTGCCGGCTACCTTCAGCGGTTACCGACGTGCTGAAAAGTCTCCGGCAGAGTTTCCATGTCCGAATCCGCGAATGCCGCCGATCCCACGTCCGAGAATGCGATGGACCGGCCCTGCTCTTGCCCCTAACGGCGGTCAAAGTCAGCGGGGCTTAAAAGCACGAGGACACGTCGCCAGGTCCCGGAAGACAGCGCCGGATACTCGACGGCCATCTTCCGTGCAAGCTCATGCAACGCCCAAAGATGGGCCTTGGCATTCCGCTCGGCGGATGGCTGCGCGGCCCGCTACGCCAGTGGGTGGAGCACCGGCTCTAGGCGCAGCGGCTGCGCGAAATCGGCCTGCTCGATGCCGCGTTGGTGCGCCGGCACTGGCGCGAGCATGTCGACGGGCGCCGGAACTGGCAAAATCTGATCTAGGATGTGCTGACGCTCGAGGCGTGGCGCGAACGTTGGGACACGGCGCCGGCAGCGTATCCCCGAGACACCATCCCGGCGACGACCTCTGCGGAGCTTCGTCCCACCCGCTTGTTAGCGGACACCGGACATGTCATTCGCGTCGGCCATGTCGCTGCCGCTCGAAACGCATCACCGCTAGATCGGCATCCACCATTTCGCGCACCAATTGGTCAAACGTCACGCGATGCCGCCAGCCGAGCCTGTTGTGCGCCTTGCGCGGATCGCCGACCAGGTGATCGACCTCTGTCGGGCGAAAGTAGCGCGGGTCGATCTCGACCAGCACTTTGCCCGATCCGCGATCAATGCCTTTTTCGTCGACGCCGGCGCCCTTCCAGACAATGGTCCGGCCGACGTGGGCGAAGGCCTTTTCCACGAGCTGGCGGACCGAATGCGTCTCGCCGGTCGCGAGCACGTAGTCGTCGGGTTCGTCCTGCTGCACGATAAGCCAGATGCCTTCGACATAGTCACGGGCATGGCCCCAATCGCGCTTCGCATTCAGGTTGCCGAGGAACAGCGTCGATTGCAATCCAAGCTCGATCGCGGCCACCGCGCGCGTGATCTTGCGCGTGACGAACGTTTCGCCGCGAATCGGGCTCTCATGGTTGAACAAAATGCCGTTGGAGGCGTGGATCCCGTAGGCCTCGCGATAATTCACCGTGATCCAATAGGCATAGAGCTTGGCGGCGGCGTAGGGCGAGCGCGGACGGAACGGCGTCGTTTCCTTTTGCGGCGTCTCCTGCGCCTTGCCGTAGAGTTCCGAAGTCGAGGCCTGATAAAACCGGGTGATCTTTTCGCGGCCTAGTATGCGGATCGCTTCCAACAGCCGCAGCGTGCCTAGCGCATCGGCATTGGCGGTGTATTCGGGCGTCTCGAACGAGACTTGCACGTGCGATTGCGCCGCCAGATTGTAGATCTCGTCGGGCTGGGTCTCCTGCACGACGCGAACGAGATTGGTCGCATCGGTGACGTCGCCGAAATGCATGTGGTATCGCACGTCCGGCTCGTGCGGATCGCGGTACAGGTGATCGATCCGGGCGGTGTTGAAAGAGGAAGACCGGCGCTTTATCCCGTGCACGACGTATCCCTTTGCCAGCAGCAATTCCGCCAAATAGGCGCCGTCCTGCCCGGTCGCGCCGGTGATAAGCGCCGACTTGCGGCGAATCTCATTCATTGTCTTCGAAATCCCGTCGCCAGATGCCAGTGAACGATGATCGATTTAACAGCGGCACTTTGAAAACACCATCCCGGCGAGGATTTTTATCGGAGACCAATCCTATATAATAAAATAGCGCCGCTTGAGTCCGTGCGGCGCGGCAATAAAGCAGCACGGCACGGTCGATCGCGACGGCTTCGTTGTCGGGCGCAACGTGCGTAAGCCCGACATGTCGCCATCGCCGGCTGCGGCTGATAACGCCGTTTCGCGGAGGCCGCAATGCGGAAACTGATCTTCGTCAATCGGTTTTTCTTTCCCGATCATTCGGCCACCAGCCAAATCCTTTCCGATCTGGCCTTTCACCGGTCCGCCGCCGGCCGCGACGTCCACATCGTAACCAGCCGATAGATTTGCGATGACGCAAAGGCGGCATTGCCGGCGTCCGAAATCGTTCATGGCGTACATGTCATCGCGTGGCTTCGAGCCAGTTCGGCCGCAGCCCTCTGGTCGGCCGATTGGTCGACTATCTGTCCGGATCGTCCGCTTGTGACTTCAATGTAGAAGAGGATAAATTCGCTGCAGGGGCAGACATAGATACCGCCGCGCCAGGGGTCCATGATGCGCCGTGACAGGATAATTCTCGGATCATGTCTTCTGCTGTGCTTTGCCATGGGAGTGGCCTTAGAAAGATATCTACCGCGGGCCTTTTTCAGCTATTTTGGTGCTTCCACCGGTGATTTTTTCAGGTCGCCGCTCGCACACTGGCGGGTTCACCAGCGAGGCTGGGGTTCGTTCGACACACTCCAATTCACGCAGGACGACGGCGGCGTTTATTTTCGCCGCTATGCGGAGACCGCTCTTCTCCCGCTAATCATCGATGGAAAGCGACTTTCCGACTCCTATCCAGTGCCGAAAATGGGTGGCGCGATCGTCGCAGTCGGTTCGACGGTCATCATCCTGGATCGACTTGGCGGCTTCTACCGTTACGACTTGAAGACTCGCTCCTTCGGGCTACTGCCCGGGATTCCTCAATTGCCCAACAATCTAGCGGGCTATCTTGCTCACCGTCCCGGTGGCCCGGTCAACCTTGGCGAGGCCCCCAACGACGAAGTTCGCGCGCGTAGCATCATTTTGTTAGCGGAGCGAAACGAACTCGCCGTCGCTTACGACAAATTCGACGAGACGTTGGGCAAAACAAGGACTGTCGTTTCGGTCATCTCGTTCGATGTGACGACCCTTACGGCAAGCGGCGCCTGGCAACAAATCTTTGCTAGTGATGGCTTCGCCTACGGTCAGGGTGCCACCGCCGGTGGCGGCATCCTGGCCTACCGTGGCGATGGCAAACTCTGCCTGAGCCTCGGCGATCACTATACAGTTGATCCAAAGATATCCGAGGATCCCAATAGTACCTTTGGAAAGATCATCGAGATAGATCTAGCGACAAAGGAATGGCATGAGATTAGTAAAGGCCACAGAAACCCAGAAGGACTGACATTCCGCAAGTCTGGACAACTGGTTTCGACCGAGCATGGCCCGCAAGGCGGCGACACACTCAACGTTATCGAAGAAGGCAGCGATTACGGTTGGCCGAATGTAACGCCAGGTACCGCGTACAATAGATACGATTGGAACGTTGGCACGTCACTTGTCGGAAGCCACACCGGGTACAAGGCCCCTCTGTTCGCGTGGGTGCCGAGCATCGCCCCGACACAACTCATCGAAATCAGCAATTTTCATCCCCGCTGGGACGGCGATCTGCTGGTCGGTACTTTGAAGGCAGAGTCGCTCTATCGGCTCCGATTAGAAGCCGATCGCGTGCTATACGCCGAGCGGATTTGGATCGGGCAGCGGATCCGCGATCTAACGCAAACAAACGACGGAACCATTGTATTATGGACCGACGACACTGAGCTTCTGTTCATCACCGTTGATACGGACCAACTCGAGGTGAGACGCCGAACGCCGGACATCCTCAGCGAAGCACTAGAAAATGGCAACTGCTTGGGTTGTCATCATTTCGGACCGACCAATCCCACGGACTTCGCGCCGTCCCTGAGTGGCCTACTTAACCGGCCAATCGCATCCGATGCTTTCGCGTATTCGCCGGCGCTCCGCGCTAAGCAAAAGTTGGGGAATTGGACTCCAGCTCTGCTTTCTGAATTTCTGTCCGATCCCTTCAAGTTTGCAAGTGGCACCACCATGCTTCCGCTCAAACTTAAGCCAGAAGATATTCCGGATATTGTTGCCACTCTGGTTCAAGCGTCAGCCCCTTCTGCACCCACGCCTTCACCCGCGCCTTCACCCGCGCCTTCACCTGCGCCTTCACCTGCGCCCTCACCTTCACCCAAGCCCTCACACTGATGAGCATGCAGTGAGCAGCAACCATGGAACCGCGAAGGGGCAAGTTAAAACACATTTATGCTGCCGGATACCTCTCCATTTCGTTGGTGATTGTTGCTTTCATGTGGTCCTTTGGCGATTTTTTATTGCGCGCGCCTGAGGTTTATCCGCTTTGGGACCAGCGACTTTACTATGGACTCGCTCGAGTAGCCCGAGCGCTATTATCCGGCGAGCCAAATTCCTGGGCGCCGTTTCGGGCAACCCTACCAAGCGAATACAACGCGCTGTTTGGGCTGCCATTGGCCCCTGCTCTGATGACTTTTGGCGAGTCGTATTACGTCTATGGGATGGCTGTTGCGGTGATTTACGGGACCGCCGCCAGCGTGGCAGTCGGCGCCGTCCCTGTCGTTATTCTTGCTGGTTACCGGCCTTCGGTCATCTTTCCGGCGTTCGTTGCAGCAGCCTTAGTCACTGCCACAAGCAGCGCAGTGTGGCTTGCGGTCATCTGGTATTATCCAGACGTCGGCGACGCCTTGGTGTTGGCCTTGTGGGTCATCGGGGCGATCCTATTGCTGCGGCGCCCGACTTGGCTGCGCACCGGCGCTCTGGTCGTTTTAACGATTGCGGTCCTCCTTTTCCGCAGACATCTTCTTTTTGCATGGGGCGCGCTCGCAAGCGGCCTGACCATTTCTGCCGCGATCGAATGCTGGGTCGGCTGGCGATCGAGTGATCCGCGAGAACGGCGCCTGCGGCTGCAGGTGGGTGCATTAGGGATCAGCGCCCTAGCGGCTTCGGCCATTATTGCCTTCGGCATCATTCTCATCCTGTTTCCATCATATGTTCGATCGATGGCGTGGATCGCGGTACACCACGCATATAGCGACTTTGAACGGAGCCCCGCTGCGGTTGCGGTCGCCATGCTGGGGGTGATCGGAATCATCCCGGTTGTCTTGTCAGCGACCGGATATGTTGCCGGCGCGATTGTTTTCAGGAGCCGACGATTGGAGATCGTTGGGCTCGGCCTCGGCGCCGTCGGACACATCGTCATGTGGGTCTTTGTCCTACGCCAGGCAGGGCCGCAATACTGGATTGCACCGGGTGCCGTTTTCTTGCCTGTCGGCATTGGCCTCGGGATCGGGGTGCTCGCAGAGAAATTGCGTGCGCGCACACTTACGGCCGCGCTCGGCACCGCATTCTTGCTACTCGTCCTTAACGCCGGTCGCCTGGTCGACAGCGCCGTGTCGGGAGTAATGGTGCAACCACTCGAAGTTAACTGCGAACCGTGTAAGCCAATAACCAGGTCCTTCTTGCAAGCTCGTGTGACGAAGGTTTCGTTGCACCGAGGGATGGCGGGGCCGCTGAAGGAAGTGTTCGCTCGTATGGAGGTCGAGGGACCGCAGCCCAGAATGATATTTGCTGTCGCGAGTTCCGTCGGCTTAAACGAAGCTTTGCTCCAGTCGGCCGCCGAAACGCTGCTTGGCCCTCTGGCGAAATCCTACTTTTTCGAATGGCTTCCGGCGAGCGATGCGCGAGATAGGCTGCCAGTAAGCGAGATTATGGACGCGGATTTTGTGCTGGTCGCCGACCCACTGCAAACACAGTTCAGGCCGGCAGGTACCAAGGGCCTCGCGAGCGTGCGCGTTATGTTTTCTGACCACATTCTGGCGGCGGTTGACTTCGAGCGCATGGGGGAAGCCGTCGCGTTCCCGGGATTCTCGGTAACAATCTATAAGCGTTTCAGAGCGACCGATGATCGGAGGGCGCTAACCACGATCGAGGCGTTGCGGACTGCTGTGCCGTTGCGAGGCGCTCGACAGCCGTCGTGGATTGAGATTGGGCGTCCGCGTCGAGGGCAGCCGGTCGAGGTAGGAGGTAAAGGTGACGTCCTGGCGCACAATCGAATCACCGGGGATGGCTGGCCGGCACGGTATTTGTCCTATGATGAGATGCCCGCGGGGTTGATCGACCTCAGTGGAGTCGCAACAACGAGTTGCCCTCAAGGGGTCTTGCTCACAATACAAGTTGTAACGCCCGGCGGCGTGGAGGGCGAAGCGCTCGCAACTAGGTTTCTTGCGCAAGGTGCCGGCCAGCAACCTATTTCGCTTGCAACAACTGTGCCCGGTTTGGGATCGCATCTCAAATTGGAGATCACCCCGCGATCGGCCGAGATGCCTTGCGATGTCACTCTTCAGCGCCTGCAGGTGCGTTGATCACATCGCCACCGTTTTAGGAAATCGCAGAGCTGTAATTCTTGGCGACCGCGCTTAGGGAATGAAAGTTCAGCCAAACAACCGTGAATGAGGAGGTTGTATCAATTCCTCCCGAGCAACGCCGTCACATCCGCCGATAGGCGTACCGCTCGTCATGCCGCGTGGCGGCGAGCGCGGCGACCTGGTCGTGGTCGGGTGCGAGATGACAGACCGGATCCGTGGCGCGGGCATTGCCGGTCAGCGCGAAAGCCTGGCAACGGCAGCCGCCAAAATCGATGTCGCGCCGCGCGCAGCTTCGGCACGGCTCAACCATCCACGCGGTGCCGCGGAAGGCATTGAACGCCGGCGAATTCGCCCAGATATCGGCCAGCGAGTGCTCTCGCACGGACCAGAATTCGAGCCCGGGAATGGACTCGGCGGCATGGCAAGGTAGCACTTTGCCCGCCGGCGTTACATTGAGCGAGCGCCGGCCCCAACCGCCGACGCATGGTTTCGGCAGCCGCGCGTAATAATCAGGCACCACGGCATCGATCACGATCTCGCCGCGATGCCGGGCCCGCAATTCCTCAACCGCCGCGGTCGCGCGCCCGACCTGCGCGGCGGTCGGCATCAAAGCGGCGCGGTTCTTCAACGCCCAGCCGTAATATTGCGCATGCGCGATCTCGACCCGGCTGGCGCCGAGCTTGAGTGCGAGCGCCACCATCTCGCCGATGCGGTCGATGTTGGCGCGGTGCATCACGGCGTTGACCGTCAGTGGGATCTTCAGCGCCACGACTTCGGCGGCGAGCGCGCGCTTGCGGGCGAAGGCGCCTTCGTAACCGGCGATGCGGTCGGCGCTGTCCGGCATGCTGTCCTGGATCGAAATCTGCACGTGATCGAGACCGGCGGCGGCGAGTTTTTGCAAAGTGACGGGGGTGATGCCGACGGCCGAGGTGATGAGATTGGTGTAAAGGCCGGCTGCGTGCGCCGCCGCCGTAATGGCGGGGAGGTCACGCCGTGCCCCCGGCTCGCCGCCGGAAAGATGCACCTGCAGGACGCCGAGCGTGGCGGCCTCGGTGAATACCCGCGCCCAGGTTTCCGTATCGAGCTCGCTCTCGCGCGGGTCGAGCGCCAGCGGATTAGAGCAATAGGGACAGCCCAGCGGACAGCGGTGCGTCAGCTCGGCGAGGAGGCCGAGCGGCTTGGGCAGGGGTGCATTCGACGACGCCACGTGAGGCCTCTCACTGATTGTCATTGCGGAAGCCGCGCTGCGACCATCCATAACCCAGACCGAGCAGAATTTGCACGATTGTGGTTACGGGTCCCGGACCCACGCCGATCGGCGCGCCCCGGAATGACTCTATCACAATTCCAACAGCCTTTTGTCGGCAAGCCCGCGTAGCAGCTTGGTCGCGTCGGCGAGAATTCGTTCGTGGGGCGCCGCGTAGGTTTTTGCCAGATCGTCGACGATTGCCGCGAACGTCGCCTCGCCGGTGCAGCGCTTGAGCACCTCGGCGGCGATGGCATCGGCCTTGAACACGCGCTCAGGCGCGAGCAGCACCCAGCCGCCCTGCGCCTCGTTGTGCACGAGCCGCACGCCGTGCGGCAGGCGCGGGCGCGCATCAAGTGCAATCGCCGGTGTCGTCTCGTTCACGATCGTTTCCTAATCCTGGAGCACAAACGCGCCGGGCGGAACGTGCTTCGGGGCGACATAAGCATGATAGAGCGCATCCAGCATCGCCCACAGCACACTGCACTTGAATTCGAGCGCCGAAAGCACGCTGCGCTGCAGCTCCGGCGTGCGCGCGTGCCGTTTGACGTAATCGAGGGCAAACCGCGAGTCCCGCTCGGCTTGCTGCGGACGCAGCGAAAAGTAGGCGAGCGTCTGCGCGGTGACGAAATCATAGTTCTTCAGCATACCTTCGATGCGTTCGCTGATGATTTCTGGCGAGAACAACTCCGTGAGCGACGAGGCGATCGCTTCGAGCAGGGTCTTTTCGCGCACAAAATGCACATAGGCGTCGACGGCAAAGCGCGTCGCCGGCAACAGCCCTTGCAGCGATACCACGTAGTCGCGGTCGAGGCCGAGCCCATCGGTCAGCTTGAGCCAACGCGCTATGCCGCCTTCACCCTCTTGCGCGCCGTCGTGATCGACCAAGCGGCTCCGCCATTCGCGGCGGATCGAGGAATCCTCGCAGCACGCAATCAGGTTCGCATCCTTGATCGGGATCATCGCCTGATAATAGTAGCGGTTGAGCGCCCAGGCCTGTA